>CALKUU010000203.1 GCA_937996665.1 uncultured Xenococcaceae cyanobacterium
TGTATACGATACAAAAACCAAACAACGTTCGCACGCCTTTTTGATCGATCAAGATGTTTACGCTAATGTTCTCAAAGCAGCAGTAAGAGTTTTTTATTATAACCGCAGCAACTTTGCCAAAGAGCCTCCTTATGCAGATGCTCGATGGACAGATAAAGCGAGTTTTTTGGGCAAAAATCAAGATAGAGCAGCTCGTGATGTCAGTGATAAAAAAAACAGGTCTTTAGCCAAAGATTTATCTGGAGGTTGGTGGGACGCTGGAGATACGAATAAATATGTTACCTTCACTTCCTCAGTTATCCATCAACTTTTCGATGCGTATGTAAGAAATCCAGAAGTTTTTACTGATGATTTTGGCATTCCCGAATCTGGCAATAATATCCCCGATCTTATCGATGAAATTAAATATGAAATCGACTGGATCAAAAAAATGCAACAAGCAGACGGTGGCGTCTTGCTCAAAGTAGGAACCATTAACTATAAAAAATTCACTCCCAAAAGTAGAGATCCTAGACCTCGTTATTATGTTGAAGCTTGTTCTTCTTCAACAATTGTTGCCGCTGGACACTTTGCCAGAGCCGCTAGCATTTATAGTCAATTTCCCTCTTTAAATACTGAAATTCCTGATCTTACTAAACGAGCCAAGCAAGCTTGGAATTGGTATCAACAAAATCCTAAACGTGACGATTGCGACAACCAAGAAGTTAAGTCAGGAGACGCTGATAGACCATTAGAAACTCAAGCTGGAGATGCGGTTGTCGCAGCAATCTATTTATATGCGCTGACTAATGAACAGGTTTACCATAACTACATCAAAGCGAATTATGAACAGACAAGACCATTCTTAAAAGGTGAAGCATTTTCAGGCTATTCGCCTCATCATGGAGATGCTCTTTTGTTTTATGCTCAACTGCCTAAGCGTGATCAACAAATTAGTAAAATCATCTTAGCTAAAAAAATTAGCGAAGCAAAATTCAACAAACAATTTTATGGTTTTGACCCTGCTCAAGATCTCTATCGGGCTTATATGCCAGATCGAACTTTTCACTGGGGTAGTAATAGCATCAGAGCTAGCCGTGGTTCTTCCAATTATGATTTGATATTTTATAATTTACTGCCTGAGCAAGCTAAGTCTTTTCAAAACAATGCTTTAAATAACCTTCACTATTTTCATGGAGTCAACCCTTTAGGCATAACCTATTTATCCAATATGTACGATTATGGAGCCGAAGCATCGGTCAACGAGGTCTATCATGAATGGTTTACCAATAAGACAAACTGGGACAATGCCATCAAAAATTCTCGTGGTCCAGCTCCAGGATATTTAGTAGGAGGACCAAATCACAAGTATTCAGGAAAATACGCTTTACTCCAAAACCAGCCAGTTCAAAAAATGTACGCGGACTGGAATGGAGGAACCTTGAATGACAAAGCTTGGGAAATTAGTGAACCAGCAATTTATTATCAATCAGCTTATATCAAACTACTTTCTAATTTTGTAGGAAACAAATAATTAAGATCCCCTCGTTCTCATATTTACGATCATAAAACCTTACAAGAATGATAGATTAGTAGTTTTTCTTTTCAAGACCTATTTTGAATACAAAATTCTGGGAGATGAGAGCTAAATGAATCTACTATTTCGATCAACTCGTTTGCGCTTAGCAATTTGGTATACATCTGTCACAGCAATACTTTTACTTTTATTTGGAACTGGGTTCTATATCTATGTTCGCTCAACATTAATAGACCGCATCGATGACACCTTAAAACATGTTGTTGAAGTAGTAGAAAGATCAGTAATTATCAAACCAATCGCTACTCCTAACAAAGATTTCACAGTTAATGTTGAAGCAAGTTTCCGTTACAAAGTCGATATCGTAGAAGATGATCGTATCGATCTAGAATGGTTTACGCCCCAAGAGCAATTACTATGGTCTACCTTTAACGAACCATTAAATATCCCATTACATCACACGCGCCTCAAACATAATAGTCATGGAGAAACAGTTACCCTCTCTCCTGATCGGATTTTTCGTCAAATTACTGAGACAGTTGAACTAGAAGGAAAAACTTTAGGCTATTTAAGAGTAAGTCATCCTTGGTTTGAAGTTACTAAACCAATTCGCCAACTAACCAAAGATTTAATTATTGGAATCAGTTGCATCATTGCTTCTGTAGGAGCGATCGGTTGGTGGCTTTCCGGAATTGCCATAGAACCAGTCAGAAAATCTTATGCCAGCCTCAAGCAGTTTACGGCAGATGCTTCTCATGAATTACGTAACCCGATCGCTATTATTCAAACCAATGTCCAAATGGCATTAGCCTATCCCGAAGCTGAGCCTCAACAACAACAAAAACAATTACAAATTATCGAGAGATTAACCCAGAGACTAGGTAAATTAGTTAACGATTTACTTTTCCTCGCTCGTTCTGATAGTGGCATCGCCGAAATAGATTGGCAACCAATTCCAATTGACGCTTTATTACTTGAAGTAATCGAGGATCAAAAAACTTTAGCAGAGCAAAAAGGTATTGCTCTCCAGTTAATTATTCAGGATATAGCGCTAGAAACAAAGGAAGAAGATCAAGCTTCAAATTTGGAAGAAGTGTTCACAATTTTAGGAGACTGGGATCAACTAGCTCGCTTGTTTGCCAACTTAATTGTCAATGCAATTAACCATAGCAACGTGAATGAAGATTATCCAAATAGAAAAGATAAAGCCACTCCCATTAACATTGAGCTAGCCTACATTAAACAAATGCCTAGTAAAAATAAACTTAGCGATCGCTCTTTTCAAGACTATTTATGCATCAAAATAAAAGATACAGGGCAAGGAATCGCAAAATCCGACTTGCCCTATATCTTTGATCGTTTTTATCGAGTTGATCCTGCTCGCTCGCGGCAACCGAGCAGTACAGGAACAACTGGATCGGGGTTAGGTCTGGCAATTGCTAAAGCGATCGCTGAAAGTCATCACGGTCATATCACTTTAGAAAGTGAGTTAGAAGTTGGCACGACCTTCAATATCTTTTTGCCTAAAGTTTTCATCAACAATTAAAGCTTGATCAGTAAGCAAAAGAAGTTTCTTGGCGATCATAAGAGTTCTACTCTTTAATTTCTACAGATTCTTCCATAGAGCCAAATAGATTTTGTAGTTCATCAAGAGAATCCTCGGACATTTGACTATCAAGAGCATTCAATTGTTGATCCACATTCTCTAATTCCGAAATATTTAAACCATCGTTATTTAAATCAAGTGCTTCATCAAAATCAAAAAGTTGATCATCATTGTTGGAATCTTCTTCAACTAATAATTCGGTCGCTTCAAAATCATCAAAGTTAGAAAAAGATCCACCTTCATGATCAATAAGATTCATCACACTATCAGGAAGTTCATCTAAAGCTAGATCTTCATCAGTATTTTCTAGCATCATTTTATTTTCTTCTAGAAAATGAGAGACATTATCATTTTGATTTGGCAAATCATTTTCTAGTTCAAGATTTTCAGCAGTTAGATTATTCGTCAACAATTCAGTCAAATCATCTGGAGCAGAAGTTTTTAAGCTAGAAAAAGCTGCAAAATCATTATTGATACCGACTAAATTATCTATACCTTCCAACTCATTCGATTCTCCCATCAAATCCATGAGTGCATCCGCAGGATCTTCTTCTAGATTATCTAGTCCTTCCAACTCATTCGATTCTCCCATCAAATCCATGAGTGCATCCGCAGGATCTGCTTCTAGATTATCTAGTCCTTCCAACTCATTCGATTCTCCTACCAAATCCATGAGTGCATCCGCAGGGTCTTCTTCTAGTGCTGCTACTTCAGGTGCTAGTTCTTCTTCTACCTCAGCAAAAGATTCAATTTCTTCTCCAATCTCTGATTCTTCGCTAAATGGGTCTTCTTCTAGTGCTGCTACTTCAGGTGCTAGTTCTTCTTCTACCTCAGCAAAAGATTCAATTTCTTCTCCAATCTCTGATTCTTCGCTAAATGGATCTGATAAAAATTGCTCAGCAACGTCTACTTGATCATTGACTAAAGCATTTTCAGGATCTGCTTCAGAAATAGCAACTTCTTCTGCTAAATTGTCAATTTCTAAAGTCTCATGATTGCTTTCTAAACCTTGCGTTGGAAAACCAACTTCAGCAGCAGAATCAACTAAATCATCACTTTCTAAATTTGTACCAAATTGCTCGACAACTTCTTCAGGGTCAGCATTACTATTAGGAGATTCTTGAAATTGCTCTTCACGTACCTCATCTTCAAGCTGATCTTTTTTATTGGCAACCAAAGATGACCCAGCAAAACCGGCTGCGCCACCAACACCTCCTGTGATCAAGGACGTAGCGATATTTCCTTTACTAGCGAACATCCCTACCCCGAAACTGACACCAAAAGCCAGAGAACTAAGAATGATTTTGTTGATAACTTTAGATGATTTCATATTTGCCGACTTAATAAAAATTGCTATTATCAGATGACTGTTTCGAATAAAACACTTGCATGAATAATTGTATAAATATAAAAAAGCTTTTTAGATAAGTAATTCAAGGAATTTCTTGGAATCTCTGCAAGCTTTAAATTTGCTATTCAGACAAGATATTTAGTAGACCTTCACATACCCTGCAAATTTGCTAGTTGCCTTCTACACTAACCTACTTAAAATAATTCCCAATTTTCAACTAAAATTAACAATTAGCTAAATCCAGAAGTCTCTTTTAGTGAAATCTCAGCCCGAAGAAAACTAATAAACTGTTGAGCGGTTCTGCCTGATCGCCCGTTTTTTCTGGTTGCCCACCGCTTTGCCCTAAAATCTAAATCTGATTGAGGTATATCTATCTGTGCTTGTTGGGCTAAATGATGAATTATTGTTAAGTAAGTATCTTGATTAATTGGTTCAAATGTCAGGGTTAGCCCAAAGCGATCGCTAAATGACAGTTTTTCTTGAACGGTATCCCAATTATGGATTTCATCACTATCACTAGGTCTAGGGCGATCGCTAAAGTACTCACGAATTAAATGCCGACGATTCGTAGTTGCATAAACTACAATATTTTGTGATTGAGCAGTAAGACTACCCTCTAAAACAACTTTCAAAGATTTAAAAGCATCATTATCCTCTTCAAAAGAAAGATCATCTACAAAAATAATAAATTTTTGAGGTACATCTGCAAGTTGTTCGACAATAACAGGAAGATTGCCCAATTCTGATTTATTAACTTCAATTAGCCTTAAACCTTGACTAGCATAATTAGTTAATAAAGCCTTGACCAATGAAGATTTTCCCGTGCCTCGACTTCCATACAGTAAAACATGCAATGCAGGATAACCAGCCAACAAAAACTGAGTATTTTTGACCAAGTCTGCCTTTTGAGACTCAAACCCGACAATATTCTCAAGTTTAATTGGATCTGGCTGCCTAATCCCCTTCAATTGATTATCTTGCCAACGAAATGCTGAATAGCGAGCAAATATACCTGTCCCCTTTTGCTGGTAATGATCAGCTAAATCATTAAGAGCATCTTGCCAATTAGGATTATTATGCAAACAAGTATTGTTTGCTGAAGGCATTGACCAGGTCAAAATTGGTTCTGCGGAGGTTGCTAAATTACTTTGAACCAACTGAGCTACTTGGTTACCGCTCAAATCATGAATACTTTGCAAAATTTTCAAATCGTGTTTAGCAGCATCCTGCAAAGAATCAGGAAGCTCGACAACTGAGGTAGTTTGAATTTGCTGACTAAAAGGATTACTGTCACATAGTATTCTCTCAATCAGATAATCTTGCCACGATTGCTTAGTTTTAGCTAAAGCTTTAAACCATTTACCATAAGCTAGTAAGCAGTCTAACTCTAAAACTTCATTCCGATTCCTATCATTGCGATCTACTTCGCTAACTAACAAACTTAGATTTTGCAACAAATTCAAGTAGGCAAAGCCAACTTTATCTTTGAGAACAGAACTATATAGCAGTAAAGAAGACACCTGCCTTAAGTAGTGATTGCTCCTATTATCAGGTTTGATCATGCCATTTATTTTTAGAATAAGAATAAAATTATCAATTCCCTAACTATCTGCGACTTGTTCAATTTTCACAACAGCAGCTATTTTACAAAGAGATCATCTTTTTAAAAATATTTGAGATAAGCCTACTAATTATCAAAATAAAATTTTGTAAGGTTGATAACTAGACAGGTATGGGAATCAATTTGGCAATGTTCGTAACCAAATCAGTAACATTATCCCTATTCAAACGGTAACTTAAGGGATGGGCTACTAATCTAGCAGTGCTTTCGTAGAGAACATCAATTTCGATCAGGCCATTTTCTCTTAAAGTTTTTCCGGTAGAAACCAAGTCAACGATCGCTTCAGACATTCCTGTAATTGGACCTAATTCTACTGACCCAGACAGGGGAACAATTTCAACAGGTAAATCGATACTATGAAAGTATTCTAAGGCTGAATTAACAAAAGTCGAAGCAACTCTACCATGAGGGGGAAGTTCTTGCGATCGCTTATAACCACTAGATTCACGAACAGCAACAGATAAACGACAATAGCCAAACTTTAAATCATTTAAATTTGCGACATTTGCCTTTTTTTCTCGCAAGACATCGTAGCCAACAACGCCTAATTGAGCTTGACCATACTCGACATAAATGGGCACATCTTTTGATCTTACAAGCAATGCCCTTGCAGTTTTAGTGGGATCGGTTATTTGCAACTGACGATTACCCTTATCAAGAAAGAGGCTAAAATCTAAACCAACTTTTTTAAATAGTTCGACACTATCTTTAAGCAATGCGCCCTTAGGTAAAGCGATCGTGATCATTGAAGTCAAGAGAATTTTGCTGTGACCTAAAGATTGTAGATTGTTATCGGAAGGAAAACAAAAAATGTTATTTAGATCAGCAAAAAAGAAGTCAAGCGATCGCAGCAAGATCTTAGTTTTACTTACTAACAGACAACAAGAACAGACCCATAGTTAAAACTGAGTCAATCTTTGGAAACTTCCCAAAAAATGACTCACCTCTAACAGATGTAATTAATAAGCTTTAATTAATAAGCATCCTGCAACTCATAAAAATCAGGAGAGATGTAATCTTTGCGTAAAGGCCAACCAATCCAGTCTTCTGGCATCAAAATACGCTTTAGATTAGGATGTCCTTCATAGACAATTCCATACATATCGTAACTTTCTCGCTCTTGCCAATCGGCACTTTTCCAAATCCAATAGACAGAAGCAATAGTTGGTTTTTCTCTGGGTAAGAACACTTTAACTCTGACTTCTTCAGGATGATCAGCATTATCACTCACTTTAATTAAATGATAAAAACTAACCAGATCCTTACCTGCACCCTGATCATAAGCACCTTGACACTGAAGATAGTTAAAACCGTAAGCAAATAAAGCAGTAGCGATCGGAATTAAAACATCGGCTTCAACTTTGACAATTTCAACTCCACTAGTGTCAGCCTCAAGAGCTTCATT
>CALKUU010000204.1 GCA_937996665.1 uncultured Xenococcaceae cyanobacterium
CTTAACTATGCCCGTGCACGTCTGCGCATTCCGCGTTGTTCTACTTTAGATATATCGACATTGACGACTATTCTTTTAAGCGGCAAAGTTCTTAATCTGCCATCAATTGAATTTGTTTGGTAAACACGATTACGATCTACGTCCAAAGCTGTCAACCAACCGCTATTGCGGTGATAAGCACCCGTTTCAATATCTAGCCAGCCATTTCCTGCGGCAATTTGACCAGGTTCAATCCCAGGCATTGTAAAAGTAATAGTGTGACCAGTAATGATTAGTTTGTCTTGAAAGAAAGGCTGTTTAATTTTGTGAAAATCATCTCTAATCCAACAAAATTGTTCAGCGGTTTGCTTAGCTAAGGGCATATTTGGATCTACACCTGCGTGAACCAACCAAATATCACCTAAATCAAGATGAGTAGGAAGTTGCCTGAGCCAATCAATATGTTCTTGGGGAATTTTGCCATCGTAGCTAGCAACTGTTGCATGACCACCGCTATATAGCCATCCCTGGTATAGCTCGACTGAGACCTTGCCATTACCGACTACATCCAATAACATCTCTTCGTGATTACCACGCAGGCAGTGATACTTGTGCTTGATAACGAAATCTACCACTTCAGCACTTTTTGGACCTCGATCTATAAGATCTCCCAAAAAATAAATTTGGTCTTCACTATCTGGAGCAACTGAATCAATTAAAGCTACCAGTGCGTCGTAATGTCCGTGGACATCACCGATAATAATTCGGCGAGGATTGGTCATAGTTTGTTTTTAGGTGTTTTTTAAATCTGCCGAAACATTTTGGGGCTTAAAAAACCTTGATCTCTACATTATTATTTATGGTCGTTGAGAACTTGTTTTATTATTATTCCCACAGTCGAAAGACTATTCTTGTCTAACCCAGAATTTGAATTGACTCGCAATCTTCTACTGGGAAGGTATTTTTGTCAAGAATTTTAAATGTATATTGACACATTATAGACTTATAGAAGTCAAATTAGGGGTAATTCGCAGTGACATTGTCGACAAAAATTAAAATTCTCGAACAAGCAACCAGTTCTCAATGGCTCGAACAGGCATTAGCGAGTATGAATACTGTTTTGCTAGATCACTCTCACTGCGAGAAAAAAGCCGCTAGCGTTGCTATCAATATGATGTTTCGTTATCCTGCTCACCGCTCTTTGGTTCGGCAGTTAACTGCGATCGCCAAAGAAGAACTAGAACATTTTGAGCAAGTTAACCAGTGGCTAGACCGTAAAAATATTAAAATTACGGCTCTTAATTCACCGCCCTATGGCAAAGAATTGAAAAGCCAAATTCGTCACCAAGAACCAGATCGGCTACTAGATTCTTTATTGGTTTCGGCGTTGATTGAAGCCCGATCTCATGAGCGACTTGGTTTATTAGGAGAGCATTGTCCAGAACCAGAACTTGCCAAATTTTATCGTGGCTTAATGGCATCGGAAGCTAGACATTACGGAATTTATTGGGTACTTGCCACCGAATATTGCGATCGGACGTTAGTAAATCAAAGATTGGCAGAGTTATCCCATTTTGAAAGCCAAATTTTGAGCAATCTCTATCACGAACCGAGAATACATAGTTAGTTAGCTTGCTAAAAAATAGCGATTAACAATTCAGTTTCAAAATCTGTTTCTAACTAATTCCCATGCGAGAAAATTATCGTCAGTTTTTAATCCGAGATTGGCAGCCAAGCGATCGCGCTTCTGCCGCAGAAGTCATTCGTCAAGTACTAGCGGAATACGGTTTACCCTGGCAGCCGGAAGAAGCAGATCGGGATGTTCTAGAAGTAGAAAAATTTTATTTAGCACAACAAGGGGAATTTTGGATTGTAGAAATAGAAGGAGAAATTGTGGGGACTGCCGCCTATTTTCCTCTTGAGAATAAAGCTGAAAGGGTAGAGATTCGGAAAATGTATTTACTTCCTTTAGCCAGAAAACAAGGATTAGGGACTTATCTTTTACTTCGGTTAGAAGAATCAATTAAAAAACGCGGTTTTAATGAAGTGTTAATTGAGACTGCTTCTTGTTTACAAGAGGCAGTAATTCTTTACGAAAAAAATCAATATCAACCATTGTTAGAAGTCAGTACCACGAGATGCGATCTTGCTTATTACAAAAAGTTAAATTAATTTAAAAGTTTTCTTTAATAAAAAAAGCTTAACTCCCTAAAATTTAATTACAAAATAAGCTTTGCTCTCGATGAGAATTATTACAATTAAGGTTAGGTAATACATCCACTTTAATAGAGACTAAGCCAGTGAAAATGAGGATTCAGCGACGCGCAAAGAAATCGACATGGGCAGAATTCAAGATCTTATTTGCTATTCTAGGTTTGTTTTGGATCATCGAAATAGCCGACTACGTATTCTTTCAAGGCGGTTTGGATAGCTTTGGGATCAGGCCTCATAGTTTGCTCGGGTTGCGAGGCATTTTCCTAGCACCTTTCTTGCATGGTGGTTTTACCCATCTAATTGCTAATTCCATTCCCTTTCTTGCTCTGGGCTGGTTGACCATGATTCAAGAAACCACAGATTTCTATTTAGTCTCAATTATTACAACAATTATTGGCGGTCTTGGGGTTTGGCTTTTAGGTGGGGCAAATTCAGTTCATATTGGTGCAAGTATTCTTATTTATGGCTATTTGGGCTTCTTACTTTTAAGAGGTTATTTTCAAAAAAACATCCCCTCGATTTTTCTTTCGGTGGTTGTATTTATTCTTTTTGGTGGCTTGATTATGGGAGTTTTTCCTTCCAGTGTAGGTATCTCTTGGCAAGGTCATCTTTTTGGGTTTTTGGGCGGGGCCTTGGCTGCTTTTGTGATTGCTAAAGAGAAAAAATATTATGGTTAATCTCTATATTTTATTGATCTTAAAACTCAATTGATTTTAAACAGATCTTAAAAAAAGTTGCGGATAAAGCAACTAGGAAGCTTTTCCTGCCTAGTTGCTAGAAATAAGCTAGTAGCAATTAGTTGTCTAAAAGCTTATTTTTCGTAGCTGAGCTAAACTTACTAGTTATTTTTAGTCAAACAAGTATGCATTCTCAAAGTTGCCGCTGCCGCGTAGTTTCTTCCTGAAGGATCGTTAGGCAAGAAATTATTGCCTACTTCGTTAAATGGAGAAGCAACTTGGCAATAACCAGATAACTTAGTAATTAGATCTTCACCCCAGTGACCAGAAATATCAGCAAAAGCTTGAGGGTTTTGACTAGTTAATGATTTATTTTGCTGTCTACTCACAAATTTAGCTGTGCTTTCTAGAACTGCCATTAGTTCTGCTCTGGTAACGGGCGTTTGAGGTCTAAAAGTTCCGTCAGGGTAGCCTTTGACGATTTGATTATCTTTTGCCCACTGAATTTTGGTTGCGCTCCAGCGAGAAGCGACAACATCAGGATAGGGATTTTGACTGGCGTTAGCAGGAGCCTCGGCTGGGATGTTAGGAATTGTGCCAACTGCACCAATTACCATCGATACTAGTTGTTCTCTGGTTAGAGGGTCTTGGGGTTTAAAAGTATTGTCTTTAAACCCAGCAATGAAACCTAACCCAACTGCTTTTTCGATCTCGTCTTTGTAAGTATCACTATTGGTATCGATAAAACTAGCAGTAGCTGCTGCTGCTGCTGGTGCTGGAGCAGGGGGATTGTCTCCTGCAGCAGCGATCGCAGCAGTATCACCACTAAAGAAAAAATGACCTAGAGTCTTACCATCGAAAGTTTTCTTACTAAATTTCCAACCAGGATTGAGGAAGATTTTAAGAAATTGTCCATCTACCTTGCCGAAAGTTTTGCCGACTACTGTTCTTGATCGATCTGCTCTAGAGACGGCCACAAGTTGAATTTCCCCGTTTCTTTCAACTAAATCGATCCCATAGTCTTGGCTGGTGTCTTGACCGTCGAGCCTAATTGAATAGCCATTGCTATCTGCCGCCCGACCACAAATACCGGTAAAGTCAAAAGTCGTCCATAAAGGATCAATAACCGTGGGTTGAGAGCCAGACTCTTGCCAGCAGCTTTTTTTGCCAGCAACTTGCTCCACAACTACCAAGTTGTAAAATCTTCCTCCAGGGACGGCAACAGCCACCACTTGGTTTTGATCAAGTTCTTTTTCCCCGGTTTGAATTGCTTTAGCAGGAAGTAAGGCAGAACTACTACCTATCAAAATAGAGGCTAGTGCTGCAATGGAGAGTTTATTTCTCAGCTTCATGTATTTTCCTCTTCAACTATATGATTACAGGTTGGTTTGTGCGCTATTTTTTTGCTAAGGAGATAATTTGGTTCTTAATTCTTGATTCTCTAAGCAATTGGTCGCGCAATAGATGATAACCTCTAGACTCAGTGAACGACCAATCTGAAAACGAGATTGTTCCCCAAAGCTAGAGGCTTAAACTTTAGAGTTTAACGAGATAGAGCTAAAGATATTGCCAAAGAATAAATTTTGTCATGGGATTTGAACTAATAGTTATGCAGATCGCTTATTTGTCTTTGCTAATTTGGATATGTCTTTGGCTATTTTGGGGGAGATTTTGGCATTTAGAAAAACTCAAGCCAATTCAATCAACTACTAATCTAGATTCCTGGCCTTCTGTATGGGTTCTTATTCCAGCTAAAGATGAGGCAGAGAATATTGCTCAATGTTTAGAATCAGTTTTAAGTCAAAATTATGCTGGAAAATTAAATGTCGTGTTAGTTGATGACCAAAGTGCCGATGGGACCGCGGAAATAGCTCGTAAGACAGCAGTCAGTTTAGAGAAAACAGCTCAATTTGATTTGATTTCTGGTCAGTCCTTACCCCCTAATTGGAAGGGCAAACTCTGGGCTTTGCAGCAAGGAATTAACTCTGTGCAGAGCAGCTTGGAAAAAACCGCTCACCAAAATGGCAAGGCAAAATCAGTCCCCGAATATTTTTTGCTAACAGATGCTGACATCCAGCATCATCCTGTGAATTTGCAAGAATTAGTTAGCAAGGCAGAAACCGAAAATTTAGATTTGGTTTCTTTGATGGTTTTGCTACGTTGTCAAAGCTTTTGGGAAAAATTATTAATTCCTGCTTTTGTCTTTTTCTTCCGCCTCCTATACCCGTTCTGGTTGGCTAATCAACCAGGAAGTTTTGTCTCAGCAGCAGCGGGAGGGTGCATTCTGATTCGAGCTAGCACTCTCCAAAAAATCAATGGATTTGAAAAGATCAAAAATGCCTTAATCGATGATTGTAGTTTGGCAAAACAAGTTAAATCTCGCGGTGGAAAAACTTGGCTAGGACTGACAACTGAGACTATCAGTTTGCGACCTTATGATTCTCTGCAATCGATTTGGAAGATGGTTACGCGGACGGCTTTTAATCAGCTTGGTTACTCTTGGTTATTGCTGATGTTTACCATTGTCGGGTTGGGGCTGGTTTATCTCTTGCCCTGGTGGGCGATCGCGCAAGGAATTATCACCAATAATCTGGAGCTTACTCTGCTTGGTTTGGCGATCTGGGGATTGATGAGCCTGGCATACTATCCCTTGATTCGCTTGTATAAAATTTCGCCTATCTGGAGTTTCTTATTACCTGCGATCGCTTTTCTTTATAGCCTTATGACCATCGATTCAGCGATCAAACACAGCCAAGGTAAAGGAGGTGCTTGGAAAGGCAGAACTTACGATTTGTAATTCAGAGATATTTTCCTTCTTGTAAATGGAGTTCTTACTCTAATGCTATTTTTTATCCTAAATGTGTTCAAGTATCTTTTATTTCAAATCTGATGAATTCAATAATTTCAATAGAAGCTTGACTATGTTTAAACTTGGAAGTTCTTTCCATTCGTTACGGGAAGAAGCATAAGTGTAAATAAATATATCTAATTTTATAAAAATAGCTTGCTTTTAGGGAGTAATTTATAGAGCAATAAGCATCCTTGAAATATCAAGTATTTCTTGATTACATTCTATGGTATTTATTTTTCAGGAAAAACTAAGTTGCCTAGTTCTTCATTCGGACTGTTTAATATGACTGATGAAAATAATAATCCAAGATCTTCGACTAATGACAAAAAACCTAGTTTTTTGGCTAGATTATTTGGGAGTTTTGAACCTACAGAAGTACTTATTAAGATCACTCCCGTGATATTCATATTAGTTCTGATTGCTATCTTCGGTTTTCATGGGCAAGGAACTATTCTTAAAGAACTATCTGATCCAAGTATTGCAAGAGGTTTGATAACTATACTTATCGCTATTGCTACAGTTTGGATAGCTATGATTTTAGCTCTCTCTGCAATTAGTAAAGATGGTGATGATGAAAAGTTTAGTAGGGGAAAAGATATTCTAACGATTCTGGTTGGAATTCTTGGCACCATCATAGGTTATTACTTTGGAGCTGAATCTAGATCTGTAAATAGCCCAGAAACTTCAGCGGATGTTCAAGTTATCCCAGAAGAGAATCAACTTCCGCCAGGAATTACCCCAGGCGAAAATCCGCTTTCACCAGAATAAGTTCTTGTTGAAAATAACCTTGCCCAAGATGGCGTCTAGTCTAGGTTGAAAGACTTACCAAAAAAGTATGTTAGAAATTGTCTTATTCTCCTAAAATTCAAGGCAATTAGTTTACTTTAGGATGACTAACTTTATCTATTAATAATCAGCTTATTTTCTAGGGCGATCGCATTTATAGATCATATCTTCAATCTCTCTTTTAAATGCTGGGAGAGACAGACTTTTTATGTCATAACTATGGACATAGTAAGGATCTCTGGCTGCATCCCTTAAACCAGATAATCGAATATCTACAGCAGCGATACCAGGGTTAGCAAAAACGACAACTTCCAGTTTTGACTTGGTGCCCCGATGATAATAGCAGCGAGTATCTCGAAGCTCAACGCTGGTTTTTTCTAGTCGGTTGTTAAGAAAACTAACTACCGAAGAAAAAGTGTTATTAATATTCTGTCCTCTCTGTCTGTCAAAACTAGTCATGGGCTTAAAGGGCAATCATCAAAAATACCCTTAGATGATACTGAATATTTTTAGATGATACTGAATATTTTCGTGCTTGCTACAAATATTTATTTAAGTTAATTGATGAAGCTGATGGTGACGTGCAAGGCTTGCCATGTCATGATTCCAAACCAGAGAATTAGCGATCGCCTTATATCACTACAAATACTAAAGCTAAGAAAAAGTTAGGGCGATCGCAGTTAAACAAATTAAGAGAACCTAATTAGACTAGCAAGCTAGGCTTTAATGAAATCATAGGTTTCCAGGTATGTTTCTCCAGCATTATTCCAAGAGTAATCATATTCCATTCCCTGCTTAACCAACTTTTGAAATTCCTCAGGAAACTCATTGTATAAGCCGATCGCTCTTTCCATTGCCGACTCTAAAGCCTGATTATCAGTTTGATAGAAAACATAGCCATTTCTGGACTCAGGTGGATGATTAACATCAAAATCGCGATCAAAAACTGTACTTAGTAAGCCACCCACACCTCTAACAATCGGCACAGTCCCATATTTCAAACTAATCAGTTGAGTTAACCCGCAAGGCTCATAGTTACTAGGAACAACCATCATGTCTGCACCAGCATAAATTAAGTGAGCCAAAGACTCATCAAAACTAAGCTCTAAATGAACATCTGGGTTGTCGTTAAGGAAATCTTTTTCGTGCCAGAACTGACTGTTGATTGCTGGCTCTGTTGCGGAGCCTAGCAGAACGAATTGAGCGCCTCGATTGAGGGCGTAGTACATAGCATGGTGGACAAGATGAACCCCTTTTTGCTGATCTAGTCTGCCAATATAGGCAATGATCGGTTTATCGCAATCTTGGAGTAAGAGTCGTTCTCGTAAAGCTTTTTTGTTAATTTGTTTGCCACTAATTTCGTCGGGAGAATACTGATAGGAGATATGTTCGTCTATTTCTGGATTCCAGGTATTATAATCGACTCCATTGAGAATACCGTTAAATTTATCTTGGTGTACCTCTAGAGTATGACCTAGCCCATAACCTACTTCTTTATATCTTGCTTCCCAAGCGTGGTGTGGAGAAACAGTATTAACGTGATTGGCATAGACAATTCCTCCTTTCATCATATTGAGAGCAAAAGGATTAAAGTTATCTTGCAGTTTATCGTACTGAAAATAATAGTCTTCTCGATTTAGCCCTGTTGCTTTAAGGGCCTCAGCGCCTGCAATACCTTGGTGTTTAAAGTTATGAATGGTATAGCAAACTCTT
Source organism: uncultured Xenococcaceae cyanobacterium (assembly GCA_937996665.1). Lineage (GTDB taxonomy): Bacteria > Cyanobacteriota > Cyanobacteriia > Cyanobacteriales > Xenococcaceae > Hyella. The sequence goes on from CALKUU010000204.1 coordinate 8,221, forward strand.
TGATTACCCATGCCGTGATACTTGTACATCTCATAAAGCATGACGGGAATTAGCCCAGTTTGCCAATCGTGACAATGAAGAATATCAGGACGCTTATTACTGATAAGAAGAAATTCTAGAGCTGCTTTGCTAAAGAAAGCGAAGCGCATGTTATCATCGTCGCCGCCGTAATAATAACCGCGATTAAAAAATTGGTCTTGTGACTTAGCTTCGATAAAGAAGCATAAACGACTGTGAACCCAACCACAGTAGACATCACATTCGATCGCTCCATCGTACCAAGGTACGGAAAGACCTTTATAGGCTTCATGAAGACCCCAAACATGGTCGTATCTCATACAGTCGTACATGGGTAGAATTATCTCGACGCAATTACCACGAAGTTCT
>CALKUU010000205.1 GCA_937996665.1 uncultured Xenococcaceae cyanobacterium
TTAGGCAAAATATCCTCTCCAGAAATGGTTTGTGGATTATTGAGAATTTCTTTATCTTTTCCTTGACGATAAATTTCAACCTGTTTGCTGCGGGGGTCAATTAACCAGCCTAGATTAACTCCACAGTTTAAGTATTCCTCCATTTTCTCTCTGATTAGCTTAATATCATCACTTGGGGAGAGTAACTCAATCACAAAGTCAGGGTCAATAGGTGCAAAACCTTGACGAAGCTTTTTGCTCAAGCTGTTCCATGTTTCCAGTTTGACCCAGCTAACATCAGGAGAACGAACCGCACCATTAGCTAGCCTAAAACCAGTAGAAGAATCAAAGACTTTACCTAACTTATATTGCTTGTTCCAAATACCTACTTGCAGAAATAGTTCTCCATTAAGATCGCCAGTTTCACTACCAGTAGGAGACATAATGATGAGTTTTCCTTGAGCATCTGTTTCTAAACGCAAATCAGGATTGTGACGACATAGGGCAGCTAAATCTTCGTTGCTAATTGGTGTGGCAATACTGGCAATACCTGAGAGGTCTAATACTTGAGTGGTCATGATGACTAGAGACTGAACTCTTTGTTTATTATTCTAGCTATTTGCTATGGTCATTCAAAAAAAAGATTTCGAGATATCGGCGATCGCGCTGCAATTATCTACCAATCAAGTTTAAATATCAATCTGACTCCATTCTAAAGTAGTTAAATCTAAAGCGTAGTCGAGGCTGTTTTCTAGGTATTCATCACTTTGTTCGCCAATTTCTCGCCAGATTTTTCCACCAGAAATTCGGATCATATTTGATTGTTTGCAAAAAAGAGCTTTGTGCTCGCTAATCCAACCTGGCTTATTTCCCGTAGTCTCAACTTTCTCGATTTTAAAAGACTGACAATTTAGTTTATAAACTGGTGTCTCCTGGCTAATTCTGTCATTGAGATAGCCCAAATTACCGATGATATAAATGTATTCTCCAACTAGGGTGGCAGAGTGGAAATCTGTGGGAGGAAAAATATCTTTTGGATAGCCCAAGATTTTAAAATCTCTATTCTTTTCGTAAACAACTACATCGTTATAGATACAAAAATCAGGATCGTAAAAGTCCTCATGTTCACCAGCAATTTCAACAATTCGACCATCTGGTAATTCTGTAATGGTTCTACCAAAGCGTTCATAACACCAAACTGGTTGATCTTGATTTTCGGTATCTCCAAAAGTTTCTTTGGCGTGCCAAGCACACATACTGCAATGAATCATTGCTCGCCAAAACTCAATTTCCATAACTTCGGGATTGGCTTTCCCAAATCTTCTCTGTTTCCCAGCCAAATAATGTTCCCGAGAAACTTGCAGTTCATCGCAATTACCTACTCCTATAAGAGTGCGTCGCATCTCTTGATTGATGTCGCTGAGATCTTCTCCTGCTGCAACCAACATTCTGACAATCGACATATTACTAGCTTCGTTAATTGCTTTCCAGGAAGTGAAACCTTTCTTGTATCTTTTCGGATCTGCACCAGCCTCTAAAAGAATTCTGACGCAATCAGTAGCACCTGTTTCGGCGGCAACCATTAAAGGGGTTGTCTCGTATTCATCTGTCGCTTCGATATCAAATCCTTCATCAATTAACCATTGCAAAACTTTTGGATGATTATTCTCAATTGCAAATATCAGTGGTGTTATGCCCACTTTCCCTCGATCCTCACGATCTGCTCCTGATGCTAAAATTAATTTCGCTTTATCCAAATCACCAGTCTGAATACTCAAGAGCCAGGGAGTACGATGCCAATAATCTCGTTTACTTAGATCCGCATTCTGATCGAGTAAATTTTTAACATCTTCTAAACTGCCACAGGCGATCGCAAACATCAGAGGAGTCCACTTTAGTTGTTGGCGATCGCAACCAGCTTTTAGTAATAATTGAACTGCATCAAATCTGCCTACGTGTGAAGCAATTTTTAATGCTGTTTGTCCATAGCTACTAACTCCATCAACTTTTGCTCCTCTCTTAATTAGCAAACTCAAGATTGACAATAGGTTTTGATCTTTAGCAATATCTCGATCACAGACCGCATCGATCAGAACATCATGATCACCAGATTTTTGACAGTTAATATCTGCACCAGAATCTAAAAGAAATTGAATTTTAGCTAAATTCCCCGACCTAACCGCTAATTCCAGCACAGTTTTTTGATATTTATTTTCGACAGCGTTAATATCAGAACCATTATTAACTAGCAATTTAACCAGATTGATGCTGACATTTTTCTCCATAACCGCGTACATTAAAGGGGTGTAAGGATTTTTTTTGTCAAGACAATCAATCTCAACTCCATCAGCTATTTCTCTCGCTACTCCTTGAAGATCGTTTTTTCTAACATAGGTGTGAATCTGCATAAATTTGAGTGATTATCTAATTTATCGCTGGATATTTTTAAAGAGCGATCACTAACTAACTCTTAAAAATCAATTCTTAACCAAATTCTCTGTCATCGTTGCCAAATCACTCAACTGTGATTCCAAATCCCAGGCTTTTCGTTGAGCATCCCGTTTTTTAACCAATGCTGCTTTCGCTAAATCATCGCGGTTTTGGCGAAGAGCATTTCTGGCTACTTCCTCCCACGCAGACATATCCTCAAGAGTTTGCTGATACTCAGGCTGTACCTGCTCCCAAACAGTCTTGATATCGTTGAGAGCTTCTTTAACTAACCTATCCGCATCAGGACGATCCGCTTGCTTGAGCGATCGCTTAATTAACTCAGATAATTTACCAACATTAAACTTACCCATAGCAGGGGCAAAATCTCGAACCTGTTTGCTATCACTAATACCAGTTTTGCACCAAGTCGCAAAATGCTCACAGTTGTTAAACAATAAGCTATATTCAGCTTCTCCTAGTCTGCTTTCTGCCCTGGCAACCACCACTTCAGGAATATAGCAAAACCCCTTGATATACTCTTTGGCAGTAACAACATTGCCTTTACTAAAAGTAGCAAAAGAAGTTCGCTCAACCACCTCGCTGGGTTTGCGATAGTGAATCACCGTCCCATCACCACAATCAATCCCATGATGTTGGTAAATTCCTTCCATCTGCCAAAAGTCTCGATAAACCAAAAGCTGATCGCCTCTCATCGCTTATTTTCCCAAAAATAATTATGGAGCTTTTACAGTAGAACAATAACTCATTAAAATTCTAATGCAATTGGCGATCGCACCTAAATGCGCAATCTCATACCCGTGGGTATTTTGAGTCGGAAAACCCAGACAGGCAGCCCGTGCCACATGCCCAAACTTCATCGCGATTGAAGCATCACTACCGAAACCAGAAATAGCAGCATGCTGAATCGGCAGATTTAATTGCTTAGCTGCGGCTTGTTGAATTTCGCGATTTAGACCTTCATCGTAGATGCCATAACTATCTTGAGCCAACAGCACAGGGATTTCACTGTCTTTAATGGGATATTCTTCTGCAAGGGGGCAAATTTCGAGAGCGATTAAAGCATCTAGAGTCTGATTTTGGGTAAAATACAGCGCTCCGATCGCCCCAACTTCTTCTTTAGCCGAGGCTACCAAATAAATACTAACTGGCGGATCTTTGAGGTATTGAGCCAAGGCTAGCAAAATTGTGACAGACGCTTTGTTATCGAGAGTGTAACTAGCAATATAGTCTTTGAGACGAAAAGGTTTTTTGCGATGTTTACCAACTAAAACTCTGCTTCCTGGGCGAATTCCTGCATATTTTAGTTCGGCAAGATTGCATTTTGTTTCTACCCAGCTATCTTGCCAGGTTAGAGGTTTATCTTGTTGGTTTGCTATTTGCGAAGATTCATGAGAAACATGACGGGAGCCAAAGCAAAGAACTCCTGAAATAGTTTGGCGATCGCCAATGATATCTACCACTCCTTCTCCGTAAATCCAAGGGAAAGAACCACCTAGTTTTCTAACTTGCAGCTTGCCATCTTCCCCAACCGATTTGACGATCGCGCCGATTTCATCTTTATGAGCAGTAATTGCGATCGCTCCCTTGGGATTTTGTCCAGGAATTTTGGCAATGACATTTCCTGCTTGGTCTTGCCAAGTTTTGACACCTAAATCTTCAAACTTTTTGAGTAGTAGGCGATCGACTTCTGTTTCAACTCCGCTAGGGGAATGATGTAAGACTAATTCTTCGATACTTGCAAACAAAGAATCATAGCTGATGCTGGGCTGATTACCATTTAGCTGCATATGATGACGATAGCTAATTGCTACTCTAGATATTTCTCGATTCTAACCGCTACTAAGAGTAATTAGTAGTCCTACAAGATGAAAGTTTTTCTGTGGGTAAACAAGGTTATTTTTCTCTGGGACGGAGAGCTAGCCACAAGTCTAAAATTAAGCAAATTACTTAAAATTATGGATTGGATTGTAGATAAACCGATTGCCCATCGTGGCTTACACAGAAGTTTAAACAGGGGTTCTTCCGTTCCCGAAAATTCTTTGGCAGCTTTTGAGGCTGCGGTTAAGCAGGGGTACCCTTTTGAATTAGATATTCAGCTTCTAGCTGATGGCGGTTTAGTTGTTTTTCATGATCAAGATCTCAGCCGATTGACTGGGGTTAAGGGTAAACTCTCCGAACAGAATTCACAGTCTGTTAAGCAGCTAAAGTTGCTTGGCTCCGACCAACATGTACCCCTGTTAGATGAAGTATTTGATTTGGTTAAGGGGAAAGTTCCTATTTTGATTGAAATTAAAAGTGATGGAAAGGTAGGCGAATTAGAGCAAAACTTACGAAGCAAGTTATCTGATTATTCGGGGGAATATGCGGTTATGTCTTTTAACCCTTACTCAGTTTCCTGGTTTAAGCAAAATGCACCACAGATTTTACGGGGACAATTGTCAGGAGATTACCAATCTAGTAACTTGGCATGGCAGCAAAAATTTATGCGTAGAAATTTACTAGTAAATTTGCTAAGCTCGCCTAATTTCATTGGTTATGACATTCGCGCTCTGCCTTATTTGCCAGTCAGCATTGCACGACAAATTTTCAATTATCCTGTTTTAGCCTGGACTGTTAAAACGGAAGATGACAAGCTTCAAGCTAGCAAATATGCTGACAATATTATTTTTGAGGGTATAGATCCTTGACTTTTTAATTGATATCACTAAATAAATCTTTGGGGAAACCTAGTTACCGAGAGAGATGCAGACATCTCATATCCTTATTCTGAAATAGTTGAGTCATAGTTTTAGAGATTTTTGTGGTACGTACTCAGCGATGATTGAATAAGTCCTGAATGTGCTTTGAGATGAGGACTGGTATCGACGATGATAAATGTGATCGCAAAAGCTAGAACGAGGCGATTAATTGATTCTTTAAGTATCATAATTTTGCTCCTAAAGTTAGCCGCTTATGTCTGGATTAACTAGCTAGAAGAATTGTTTTAGCTTGATTTTTGGGATAGCGCACTAGCGGATAAATGATTGGGCAGTCGGCAATCTGAATCTCTTTTTGTCTCTCGAATCCGTGACGTTCATAGAAAGCTGCACTTCTGGGATTACAAGTTTCTAGGTGGATAATTTGCTGAGTGCGATCGCATTCTAAGAGGGTGGGTTCGATTAATGACGAGCCATAGCCCCGACCCTGTTTTGAGGTCGTTACACCCAATAAAACCAAGTAACGATGGGGAACTTTGGGATGAGCGTGGTTCATACCTTCAAACACAGCAGCTACCTTATCTAAATCTTGAGGGGATACAGTTTCTTGCATGTATGCAGCAAAAGTATCTAGATCCATTTCTTGCTGGGGAGGAAGCCAAAAAGCAGCTCCTTCAGCATCTTTAGTACAGTTGATATCAATATGTTCGTTCATCAAAAGTTTGACAAAACCAGGAAAACTTGACAGATATTGTTCTTCATCAGGGTATATCCATCGGAAAAAGGGATCGGCACTAAATGCAAGCAACATGGAATCAACTATTTGCGGTAAGTCTTTTTGGTTATTTACTGAAGCTCTAATTATGGTTGCAGTCATGATTAGTAAATGAATTAACTTGTCTTTCATTAATCACAATAGGAAAAGTTTTAATCTCGGTCGATACAGTAAATGTCAGGACTTTAGATTGAGTATGCCAGGTTTGAAGGAGGCGATCGCTCTGAGAGTCTTACTTATTGAAGCCCTAATCTATTTACAACAAAGTTTTCAAGAATCTTTGAGGCATAATGATTGTCATTAAAAACGTCTGAAAATGTCAGGTTTCAATATTAGTTTTCCACAGTTGAATATAGTGTATTTATATTTGATTGTATTCCCACCTGAAAAAGTGAGATATCAATTAGGTGATGCTATTGCAATTAAAATAATTCTCGAATGACTATCATTTATTTTTAACTAAAGCGATCGCAGAATTATAAGAATCTAGCAATTGTGCAAATTCAGACTTTTCTGAACGCTTGCGAATAAATGTATCGATAAACAAACCAATCACAGAAGCTATTAATGAGCAAACCTCAGTTTTAGATATGGTAGCTACGAAATCATTTGCAGTAACGCTGAGAGTTGGATCAACAGGATCGGCGATCGCAAAATGGTTTGCACCTTCAATAATAATTAAATAACTATCTCCTTGTTCTGAGTTAATTGCCTCTCTAAAAGTACGTTCCACTGGAGTAGTCGCAGTTGACCATTGCTCCAAGCCATATATTTTACCGTTGCTAGCAATTACCCCATCTTCTGTACCACCGAGCAAAAGCATAGGCAACGAATCAGGCAAAGATAAGATAGTTCCAGGTTCTTTTTTTAAGGGTAGAGGTGCAGCAGAATGGGCACCATAGCTAAATGCACCAGCAATGCCAGCAAAAAACTTTGGCTCGGCATTCTCTAAAGCTATTCTGCCACCAGCAGAGTGTCCGCCTAAAACAATCCTTTGCAGATCTAGCAACCCTGCTAATACACCACTTGTCTGTAAGTCTTCTAATTCTTTGAGAATTATGGGCAAGGCTAAGGAAGAAGGAACATTGCCATAGTTTCCTGCGGAAAATGCAGCCAAATCGACACCAGGAGACAAAGACACATTTTGATTTGTCTTGACCAACCAATCATATAAGATAATTACTAATCCCTTTTTGGCTAGACTTATTGCTAGCCACTGATACATCGATAGACTACAGTTAAAACCATTAAAAAAGATAACTATAGGAAAAGGAGCTAAATCCTGAGCAGCAGGAGTATTAGAGAAGGGGTTTTCCGCCTGGGAACTAGCGGCAGGATAAAATATTTTGAGGTGTAATCTGTCATATGGAGATTGAGCATCTTCTACGGCGATCGCTCTTCTCAAAGCTCGGATAGTCATAATCGATTTGTACTCTCGATAACTGGTTAATCGAGTTACCTCTCTATAAAACGATCTAATGTGGTTATTTTAGGTTGTTTTGAGCATCTAAAAAAAGCAGCAGGTTAGGGCGTCTCTTGGAAAAATCGCATTTTATTAATCTTTTAAGCGTCAAGGATTAGATACGGTGAAATTAGTTCTATCGTAGAAATGATGAGCTTAGTTTTATTGGTCAGAATATGGATTTGTCTCAAGCATTAACAGTTGCCAATCAAGCTATTCTCGCGCAATATGATCGCGGCTTGAACGATGTTGAGACCGAAATTGTCAAAGGTTCTTGGGAAAATCTAACCTACGACAAAATAGCAGAGGTTTCTGGATATTCTGATAGTTATTTAAGGCGAGACGTTGCCCCGAAGCTATGGAAATTGCTTAGTAAAGCTTTGGGAGAATCTGTCGGGAAAAAGAATTTTAAAGCTGCTTTGGCGAGAAAATGGCAGGAAGAACAAGAGGTAATTAAGCTAGAAAATAAACCAGCAGATAGTTACCCTTCAATAGAGAATAGTACCGAGGCAACTAGGAGTGACTGGGGAGAATTAGTTGATGTTAGTTTCTTTCACGGACGGAGTAGAGAAATAGCCCAGTTAGAGGAGTGGATTCAGCAGAAAAACTCCCGCTTAATAGCTATTTTGGGGATGGGAGGAGTAGGTAAAACTGCTTTAACGGCAAGGGTCGCACAGCAGCTTCAAAGCGATTTTACTGCCGTTATTTGGCGCAGTTTGCGTAACGCTCCCTCTCTAGAAACTCTGCTAGGAGATTTAGTATTATTTCTATCCGAACAACAGGATAACAAAGCTGATATCCAGCGATTGCTTTACTGGTTACGAACTAAACGCTGTCTATTGATTCTCGATAATGCCGAGACAATTCTGCAATCTCAGGGTCATGCAGGACGATATCTAAATGGTTATGAAAATTACGGTGACTTATTTCGTGCTGTCGGGGAGACAGTCCATCAAAGTTGCTTGCTGCTTACCAGTCGGGAAAAACCAGCAGAAATTGCCATGCTAGAAGGAGAGGGAAGTCTTGTAAGTACTCTTCAGTTAGTTGGTTCCCCTGAAGCAGCGATCGCTTTAGTTAAAGCCAAAGGTTTGATTGGTTCGGATGCAGAACAGCAGGAACTTTGTCAGCGTTATAGTTGTAATGCCCTAGCCCTAAAAATTGTCGCGACTTCCATCCAAGATTTGTTTGGTGGGGCGATCGCCGATTTTTTTGCCGAAGATACAATTCTCTTTTACAATGTTCGGCGCTTATTGGAAGAGCAGTTTAACCGTTTACCGCCTCTCGAACAATCGATTATGTATTGGTTAGCGATTAATCGGGAATGGACAGCGATTTCTGAATTAGCCGAAGATATTACCCCCACTGTTCGTAAACTAGATTTACTCGGCGCCTTAGAATCTTTAATGTGGCGCAGCCTAGTAGAAAAAAAAGGAAAGAAATATACTCAACAGCCAGTGGTTATGGAATACATAACCGATCGCTTTATTGAAAGCGTCACCCACGAACTAAGTCAGGAGAATGCTCTTTTAGATCTTTTAAACAACTATGCGCTAATCAAAACTACCGTCAAAGAGTATGTTCGGGACAGTCAGTATCGACTAATTTTAAAACCGATCACGACTAAATTGGGCTATACCTTTTCTTCTCGCTCTGCAAAAGAATTGCAGCTAAAAACAGTCTTGCAAAAAATTAGAGCTGAACTTTCTTCAATGCCCAATTATGCGGCGGGAAATCTTATCAATCTTGGCTGTTATTTAGAACTTGATTTGAGTGGGTGGGATTTTTCTAATCTCAGTATTTGCCATGCTTATCTACAAGGAATTAGCTTACAGGGAATAAATCTCCAAAATGCTAAAATTTCGCGATCGCTATTTACTAAAACCCTAGGTAGTGTTTTAACTATCGCTTATAGTCCCGATGGTACGAGAATTGCTCTTGCCGATGATGAAGGACTTATCTATATCTGGCAAGTTGCCAGCAACCAACTAGAATTGACCCTAAAAGGTCATAGTGATTGGGTGTGGTCTGTGGCTTGGAGTCCCGACGGCAAGATCTTAGCTAGTGCTTCTCACGATTTCTCAATTAAGCTGTGGGAAACAACCACAGGTGAATGTTTAAAAACTTCCCCTAGCAATAGTCCAAGTAACGAGGTTGTGACATGGAGTCCTGATGGGAAATTCCTCGCTAGTGGTGGTCAAGATCTAACGATCCGAATTTGGCATAGAGAAACAGGAGAATGTCATAGAAAATTTAAACTAGAAATAGATTGGCTATTTTGGTTATCTGTGACTTGGAGCCCCGACGGTAAGAATTTGGCGATCTCCGTACAAGACCAGATTCAAATATGGGACTTAGAAACTGCCACTTGTCTTAAAATCCTGAAAGGACATGAACAGTATGTTGTATCTGTTGATTGGCATCCTCAAAAAAACTTACTTGCTAGTGGCAGCCTTGATGGAACAACCAGAGTTTGGGATCTTGCTACAGAGGAATGTCTGCAAGTCTTAGAACATGATAATTATGTTTGGTCTGTAGTTTGGAGTAATAACGGCAAGATGCTTGCTAGTGCCTCTTTTGATCGCACTGCAAAAATTTGGGATCTTGCGACAGGACTTTGTCTTCACAACTTGCTAGGTCATCAAAATTGGTTGTGGTCGGTAGCTTGGAGTAAATGCGATCGCACTTTGGTTACTGGAGGTCAAGACCAAATGGCAAAATTCTGGGATATATCTACAGGAAAATGCCTTAAGACCATTCAAGGTTCTGTCGCTGCAATTTGGTCTCTTACTTGGAGTCTAGACGGGCAAACTCTTTACAGTGGTAGTGGGAATCATGTTCTTCGGCAATGGCAAGTTGCGACGGGGAAATGTCTCAAAACTACCAAGGGTAATCGAGAAACAGTATGGGGAATTTCTCTCAGTCCAGATTGTAAATATTTTGCCAGTGGTGGGGCAAGTAGAGTTGTTTGGATTTGGAATCTAGAAACAGGACAACCTCTGCATACTTTATCGGGTCATGAAAGTTCAGTTTGGCGTGTTTACTGGAGTCCTGATGGCAAAATTATCGGGAGTGCTAGCAACGATTGTGCTATCCGTCTTTGGTCGTCTACGACTGGTGAGTGTTTAAGAACATTAACAGGACACAATTATTGGGTAACATCTTTGGCATGGCGCAATGATAGTAAGATGCTGGCTAGTGGTTGTGTCAATCGGACGATTAAACTTTGGCATTCTGAAACTGGAGAATGTCTCAGAACTTTAACCGGTCATCAAGATGCGATTTTTGGTATTGATTGGAGTCCTGATGGTAAATTTATTGCTAGTGCTTCTTTTGATCGCACAGTAAAAATATGGGATCCTGAAACGGGTGAATGCGTCAAAATATTCGCAGGCAGTGACAGTATTTTTTATTCAGTTGCTTGGCATCCCAATCTTTCTATCATTGCGGTTGGTGGTGGAGACAAAAATGTTTATATCTGGGACATTCAAACAGGTAACTGCTTACAAGTTTTTCAGGGTCATCGCAATTGGATTTATTCTTTGGCATGGAGTCCTGATGGCAATATGTTGGCTAGTGGAGGAGGCGATCGCTTGACTAAGCTTTGGGATCTAAAAACGGGTAAATGCCTAGAAACTTTTATCGGCGATCGCCCTTATGAAAAAATGAATATCAATGGAGTTGAAGGTTTAACCGTAGCGGAAAAATCAGCCTTAAAGACATTGGGAGCTATAGAAACATAAAGTGGTTTTCAACTGAGTAGAGGACAATATTTAAGCTCCTTGTCTCCCTCCACTGCTAATTTAGGCAAATCAAAAGTGAGCAAGTTCAATCGAGAGAATTCTTACCGCAAAAAGTTAAACGGATATAGAAGCTGACCGACAAAATCGCGAGGAAGTCTTTTCGTGGTTCCATATTCTGCTGGCCAGTGCTTAGTTGGCATATGGTATGTCCCAAAGAGGCGATCAAACAAAGGAGTATGGGCAGCATAGTTAGTATCGATAGCTGGCTGCTCAGAACTGTGATGCCAGTGGTGATATTGAGGAGTGACAATTAAGTATTTTAAAAATCCCCAAGAAAAACCCAGATTAGAATGAATAGCGATCGCTTGGAGAGCAGCAAAGGTTACGTAAAGATCTAGTGCCGCTTGGCTTGCTCCAACCAAATAAAGCGAGACCATAACTACACTTCTTTCAATAAAGACCTGACTAATATGGGCACGAGAACCAGCCAACCAGTCAAGAGTCTCTACCGAGTGATGCACCGCATGAAAAGGCCAAAGCCTGGGAATGTCATGATAGATGCGATGCTCCCAATACAAAACAAAATCCGCACAGATCAAGAGAACTAAAACCTGAATAACTAATGGTAATGATTGAATAAAATTGTGGAGATCAGAATTCATAAACCATTGGGATTGAGCAACCAAAAAGTTACCAACTAAAAGTATCGCTGAGATCAATAAGTGATTAATACAAAAGTAAAAAAAGTCTAAGCCCCATTCATCCCTTAAAATCAACTGTTTTTTGTACTTAGGAAAGATTTTTTCTAAGGCAGTAAAAATTAAAGTAGAACCCAGAAAAGCCAAGATCAACCAATCCATTCCTAATGATAAAGGCTTGGCTTCAACCGACCCAGTTGGCAAATTATATCCACCTAAAGCAAAGGCAAATAGGGTTAGGAAAATACCTGAGGTTCCGAGTCTTTTTTTGCGGTTAATCAAAAAAGTTATGATCCCTAAAAATAGGGAAAACCACATGCTATATTTTAGGACTTCTTGTAAGAAGACCGCATCATAAGCTGCTCTAAGTTCTGTAGTAGTTAGATAAGAAGGGTATCGGTAGGCAAAAACTGCGGCTAGACTCAAACCACCTAAAAATAAAGAACCATAACCACTAATCCGTCCGTTACCAACTTTGAATTCCCGTTCTGGCTGAGGCGTAACTTTTCTTTTTCGATATTGATAACCCATTTTTAAGTCTATTAATAACAGTAATTATATTGATATCTAATCTTGCTTTTCTCAACTATAAAACCGCTTAGTTAGATAAGTGTTTTTACGAGGTCACTTTTTAAATTGACACCTGGATAATTGATTGTACAATTTTGATTTTCAATTCAATCTTCTGTTTAAGTTAATAACATTTAAGATCAATAGCTGCCGTGATTGAAAAACTAATGTCTTCTCGAAAAGCGATCGCTCTATCTCTGGCAAGTTGATTATTGAAAGTTATTTATGAAAAGCGATACCTGAAATTTATCTATGCAAAATAGATTGAGATTTAATCTTTCAAACCTTGGTTATAAAGTTGAACAAGACCCGTAATGTTATCTCCACCATATCCTTGCCTAATTGCCTCAGTGCAGACGTTTTGAGTAGCTTCTACCAAAGGTAACTTTACATTATTGGCTTGCGCGGTTTTGATTGCATAGCTCATATCTTTCTCAACCAAATCTATCGGAAATAAGGGTGAAAACTGGTTTGATAGCATTGCTGTAGCTGCTACTTTTGCTGCGGGACTACAGACAGGAGTTGAGGTTAAAAGTTCTACTGCTTTATTTTTATCCAATCCACACTCACCCATAAACCCAAATAGCTCGCCAAAAGCAGCTATTTGCAATGCAAATAGAGAATTAACTGCAAGTTTAATTGTCATCCCGCTACCAACTAAGCCAACATGATTTATGGTTTTACCCATAGATTGAAATATGGGCTTGGCTTTAACAAAAGTCTCTGCATCTCCCCCAACAAAATAAATAAGTTGCGCTGCCTCAGCTTGGGGTCTTGTTCCAGCCACGGGAGCATCAAGAAAGGCTATATTGTGTTTTTTTAACTGATCTCCCAGCTCTTTTGTCCAAGCTAAAGTGAGAGTAGAGCTTTCGATCGCTACTACATTTGGCTGTAACCCAGCGATCGCACCTTGCTCAGGATCTAGCCATATTTGTTTTGAGGCTTGATCGTCTCGCACCATACTAATTACAAATTCAGCTTGTTCGACAGCAATACGAGGTGTTTCAGCAACGCTAGCCCCGACTTTTGCCATTAATTTGGTTTTACCTCTACTACGATTCCATACTGTTACTTCGTGTCCAGCCTTTAACAAAGAGATAGCCATCCGCGATCCCATTGCACCCATTCCCAATACTGTGACTTTTGCCATATTTTTACTCTCAAATGGTGTTTTGAATTCTATTTTGTTAAAAAAGCTGATACTTGAAAGTTCTGGTTAAATATCTGCTTTGTTGCATAATAATCAATGTAAAATCTACAGTAAATAATCATATAAACATAGCTATAGTGCATTATTTACATGAATAATTGAAACTGAAATTTATTAAATGGATTTATCTGTATTGCAAACATTTATCGAGGTCATAAGACAAGGGAGTTTTGCCGCAGTGGCAAGAGAGCGGAATATCGATCCATCCTCGGTTTCTCGTTCTATCTCCGGCTTAGAAAAAGAATTAGGGGTCAGGCTATTGCAGAGAACAACAAGACAGCTAGCACCCACAGAAGCAGGAATTAATTATTTCAATCGCATTGAGCCACTTCTGGAAGAGATGCAGCAAGCAATGGAATTGGTAACAGAAGTTTCTGGACAGCCCAAGGGCACACTTCGAATCACTGCCTCGGTTTCTTTTGGAATTAAATGTATTGTTCCTTTGCTGCCCGAATTTGAAGCGATTTATCCAGATGTTTCAGTTGATTTATTGTTAACTGATTCAAGATTAGACTTAGTGGCTGAGCGAGTTGATTTAGCTGTTCGTTTAGGAAAACTTAAAGACTCTACGCTAATTGCTCAAAGGCTTATCTCTACTAAATACTCGGTTTGTGCCAGTCCAGATTATCTAGATCAACAAAGACCATTACATCAGCCAGAAGATATTGCTCACCATAATTGTCTTCTGTTCCCTTTTCCTGGGTTTAACTCGCATTGGCTATTTAGAAACCGCCAGATGGAAATTACTAAAATACCAGTTAAGGGACGGACAATTATTTCTAATGCTATTGGTCTTCAACAATGTGCGATCGCTGGAATGGGCTTAGCACTTCTTCCTCATTGGCTGATTAATGATGATTTGGATTCTGGTTCATTGCGTCAAGTGTTGCCCAGTTATGATGTTACTGCCACTGACTTTCAAACTTCAGCTTGGCTAGTTTACCCTTCTAGGTCTTATATTCCACTTAAAGTTCAAGTTTTTATAGATTTTCTCAAAAAGAAGATGAAGCATAAATATCAAAGAGAAATCTCGAATTAAGTAATCAACAACGCAACAAACCAGAAGAAATTAGTCGATGGCGATAAAACTCAACTAGGACATTACTCAGCAAGACTGTATTGAAAAACTTTAAGCGATTCTTAGTCGCTTGCTTTTCTGAAATATTTAACTCAGTTATTAGTGCGATTTTAGAGATTTAATTATCTCCCCTTTTTTCCTTGGGCATTACTTGATCAGCAATGCCCAAGTCATTTTCAAGCCTCTAAAACTTAAATATCTGCAAACTCGATATCTAATTCCAGAATAGAGTTGCTATCAAAACTTACTCCAGCAAAGTTAACCTCAATCGTATCTTCGCTAAAGGAAATAGCCGATGAATCTATACCTAGATTTGATGCCGAACTGTCAATAGTGACATTTTCAAAAGCGGGAATAGTGTTGGTAAAGTCAGTAAATATATTACCGAAGAAATCTACACCTGGTAAAGTTACAGGATTAGTTGTCTCGTCGAAGTCAAAGATAATATTACCTCTATCCTCTGATACTCCTGAAATATCTATAGTATATTCAACTGTACCTGCTGAATCCTCTTCATCAACAAAACCAGAAAATGAACCCGAAAAAATAAATTCAGCGTTCTCAGAACTGATCTCTCCCTCAACTGAATCTAGTAAATCATCACTAGAACTAGTTGGAGCAAAAATTCCAACTCTAATCTCATTACCACTATCTTCGCCAACAGGGCCTGCTGTAGGGTCAGGGGTTTCGGGTTCAGGTTCAATATCTGGTTCAGGCTCAACTTCAGGTTCGGGTTCAGGTTCAATCTCAGGTTCAGGCTCAACTTCAGGTTCAATCTCAGGTTCAGGCTCAACTTCAGGTTCGGGTTCAGGTTCAATCTCAGGTTCAGGCTGAACCTCAGGCTCAACCTCAGGTTCAGGCTCAGGTTCAGGCTCAACCTCAGGTTCAGGCTCAACCTCAGGTTCTGTTCCTGTGTCTTCTAATTCAAAACCAATCACCAAATCGTCAAAATCTTGATCGCCTCCATCAAAAAGGTCTTCAAAATTAAACTGGTTAGGGTCGTCACTTTGTACGTGATCAAAGCCATCACTATTTGCCTCGACAAAAGAAAAATAGACTGGCGGATCGTTACTTAAATCTCCATCTTCAAGAGCCTGAAAGTCGCTATTAACAGCAATTATGGGAGCATAAATTTCGCCACCAGCTAAATCTGCTGTAAAAGTTGAAGTAACTCCATTATCAGTTTGGAGATCTAAATTAAGCCGATTTGCGATCGCTGCTTCGCTATAACCGTCTTCTCCTGGAGCGATAGTATTTCCTGTAATCGGATCGACGACACTACCATCGTCATTCACTGCATAAAAATCGACAGTATTTTCAAATACTGCATCACTATCAACGGTAAAAGTTACAGTTTGCGAGGAATTATTACTTAAATCAAGAAAATTTGTCATGTACTTTACTTTAATTACTGTGAAATATCAAGCTCAAGTTGCAAATAAACTTTCGAGCCACTAAGATATCCATTCCCACCACAAGTGGATGGTATATTACGGAACTTTTCTTTTGAGACGCGCCTCAACTTTTCAGCTAGAACGTATCAATTTATTAGAAAATTAGACCCTTTTCTAGACTAAAAAAGATTACTTGCAAGATTAAATTTGATATAGAAATAGGCAAAATGAAAGGCAAAAAACTTAACAATAGTCAATTAACTGTTGAAATACTAACTATTGCCATTACTACTTTGTAATTAATCTGAAGTATTATTTTGCAGACTAATTTAGATACTTCAATGGATATATTAATCGATATATTATCTAACTTTAAATAAGATTTTGTAACAAAATTATTATAAAAAACTTTGTTTTTTGACATGGAATTAGAAATCGAGGAAAGATCATAATTAATTACTTTTGTAATCAATTATCAAGAATAAATTACATATTCTAAGTAACAGCTAAGCATTGGAAACATTAATATTCAGACTGTTCAAAAAAACTTTTAGATTGTCAGCAATGTTGAATCTAGAAAGTTAGATTTAGAGATTGCTTGCTCATTTCTGGAAAGTTTCAAGATTTTCGAACTCGAATATTTTCTATTCTCAAATGCTCAGAATAGAATAATTTTTAATTACTTATGTGGAAGAATCTTCAGTAAAACTTTAAAAGATAGCAATGTTTTAGAAGCGGTTTAGCTATTTAGCGATCGCAAGTATCTTCTTTAGATTGAATTGTAGTTTTCTTTTCGCAATTACAATTAGCGGTAATTGCGGTTTTTATTTCTGTTCTGATAAATGAAGTAATCTGAACAAAAACATTAAATACAATAAAATTCAAAAAAAAGTGAAGTATTTAAGAAAAGTTTTTTTGGGAAAATTTAATAAGATAAGTTGACTCTCTAGCAAACTAGAAGGTTTAAGATAAAAGCCTCACTAAAATTAGCTTTCAATTAGTAATGTCGAAACTTTTATCTAAGATAGTTATTCTTCCTATTGCGATCGCTGCCGCTGGAACTTTATACCTTACATCAGTTTCAGGAGATAGCAATATTGCCAGTAAAAGTAATTCCGCCATAGCAAGTAAAACTAGCTCTCAATTAACCATAGCAAGTGTTTGGGATATAGAAACAGAGACCAACTATTCTGGCACAATGGAGATGACCGTATATCGCAGTCCTTCTTGTGGTTGCTGCGGTGTCTGGGTTGACCATGCCAAAAAGCATGGTTTCAAAATCAAAGACATTAAAACTGAAGAAATGGAAGCTATCAAACAAAAGAATAATGTTCCAGCAGAACTAGCTTCTTGTCACACCTCAATCATTGATGGCTACGTTATGGAAGGACACATTCCTGCCGATGATATCAAGCGGTTTTTAGCTCAAAAACCAGATGATTTGGTGGGATTAACAGTGCCAGGAATGCCGATCGGCACCCCAGGAATGGAAGCACGAGATATTAAACAACCTTTTCAAGTTCTGGCATTCACTGACAAAGGAAAAGTAGAAGTATTTAACGAATACCAATCTTATTAAATACAGTAGGTTCTAGACGAATTAATTGAATTAATTATGGTTAATTTGAGCCGTCGTCAGTTCTGTGTTTTGGGGACTGTCGGCTTGGGTGCTGCTTTGCTAAATAGTTGTCAGCATCAGAGTAATTCGATTCAGCCTGTAGCTTCTAAAGCAGTTACATCTGCATCTCGATATCAAAGCAAAAATGGACTATTAGAACTAGATTTGGAGGCTAGAGAAAGTCTTGTTAATTTGGGAGATAGACAAGCATCTCTCTTAACTTATAACGGACAAATTCCTGCACCTCGCTTGGAGGCTAAACCTGGTGATCAAGTTCGCATTCACTTTACTAATAATCTCGATCAGCCCACCAACCTTCACTATCACGGCTTACATATACCGCTTACGGGTAAGGCAGATAATGTCTTTCTTCAGATCACACCAGGCGAAAAACTAACCTACGAATTCCAGATTCCCGAAAATCATCCATCGGGTACTTTTTGGTATCATCCCCATCTACATGGGCTAGTGGCAGAGCAGCTATTTGGAGGATTAGCGGGTTTGTTTATTGTGCGAGGGAAAGATGAGGAGATTCTTGAACTTCAAGCAGCCCAGGAAGAATTTTTAGTTTTGCAAGACTTTGCTTTAGATAGTGACGGAAAGCGCTCTAGTTCTGCTCAGATGTCTTTAATGATGGGCAGGGAAGGAGAAACAATAGTGGTTAATGGACAAGTAAAGCCAAATATTGATTTATCTAGCGGTGGATTACTGCGTCTAAGGGTTCTAAATGCTTCTCCTTCGCGTTTTTACAGGTTGTCTTTAGAAGACCATGCTTTCTACCACATCGCTACCGATGGCAATAATTTGAACGAGCCTGTAGAAGTCAATGAATTATTACTAACTCCAGGACAAAGAGCAGATCTCTTAGTTAAGGAAGATAAAAAATCGGGACAATATCGCTTACTAAATCTACCTTACAACCGTGGTGGAATGGGCATGATGGGCAGAAATAACCGAGATAAACCCATAACTCTAGCCACTATTAACTATTCTTCTTCTGCCAAGTCTTTGGCTTTACCCACAAAACTCAATTCCATCTCTGCATTACCAGAACCCCAAAAAGTAAGGCGCTTTGAACTCAATCATGGCATGAATCCCAGTGTAGGGATAGCTTTTCAAATTAATGGTGAGTACTACGGTAGCAAAGACTTTATTGATACTGAAGTCCAGCTAAATACCATAGAAGATTGGGAACTAATTAATACAGGAGTAATGGATCATCCCTTCCACGTTCACGGGAATGCTTTCCAAGTTATTAGTCGTAACGGTCAATCCGAACCTTTGTTAGCTTGGCGAGATACGGTGTTGGTGAAAAGAGGGGAAACAGTTCGCATCCGTATTCCATTTAAGGATTTTGCAGGAAAAACTGTTTATCATTGCCACGTCCTTGACCATGAAGATCTAGGCATGATGGGAATTTTGATGATTCAGGATAAACCTACTTGACTCTACAGCTAAATAGAGAGTCTAAACTTGATCTGAAAAAAATCGCTCTTAATCATAATTTAGATCAGGAAATTTCTGAAGCTATCTGTAAGTTATCGTTTTTCAACAAAATAAATCCTGACCAAGTTATCTTCAGAGATCAAGCGAAATATGTCCATGATTGTTAAAAGCCAAATAGCTAAAATTCTAGATATGAATATTCGCGTCTTTCCCGTCGCCCTTTTGACAGTTGCTAGCCTCGGAATTACACCAATGAGTGCCCAAGCCAGAATTGTCCAGGCTGTGGCTGATATTGATGGACTGACTTGTCCCTTCTGCGCCTTTGGTGCCGAAAAGCAACTCAAAAAAGTAGAAGGTGTTCGGGAGGTTAAGGTTGATGTCGATGAAGGAACGGCTACCCTCATTGCGAAATCGGATCAATCTCTTGATGTCGAAAAAATTCCTAGAGCAATTAAAGCTGCGGGTTTTTCTCCCCAAGAAATGCGCATAGTCGCCCTTGGCAATGTAATCTCTAAAGGTCAAGAGTTGCACTTGCAACTTCAAGAACAACCGAACAGCATTGCTCTGGATATGTCTCAGGATGAGGCGATCGCAGCTCAACTTAAATCAGCCTTAGAACAAAATACTCCTCTAGAGATAAGCGGTGTCTGGAATCAGCAAGATAAAGTTCTCATACCTAATGCTGTTAAAAACTTGTAATTTTGGCTAAGCAATTAATAAAAATATTGGCAGATTAAGAGATTAATAGTGATGAGATTTTTTTTGCTGTTGGGGATGGTTGTTGCTGCAAATTTAAGTTTTGCTCGCGCCACTTCGGCTCAAGTAACGACCAACAATGCTTTACCCATTGGTGATGGTCAAGCCCTGATTAGACTTCAGACGATTTTTACTGAAGCTTCGGCAGGCGATCTTAGTTTAGAGGAATTCAGCTTTCCGATCTTGTTTGGCTACGGAGCTACTCGTAACCTAGCTCTTTTTGCTGTTGCCCCCCTTATCAATCGCAGCCTTACAGTTGCAGGCAACACAGATTCAGACTTTGGCATTGGCGATCTTACAGTTTTAGCTCGCTACACTGTCTTTCAAACAAATCAAGAGGGAAAAACTTTCCGAATAGCCCCCCTGCTTGGACTAGAGTTCCCTCTAGGTGATTTAGGATCAGATTCTTTTGACCCGATCCAAGGTCTAGTGGTTACTCGTCAAACTCTCAAAGATAGTTTTAGTGCTTCTTTGACCTACCAAATCAATACTGAAGGTAATGGAATTGAGGGTGGAGATGAAGTCAATTTTGATCTGGCTTATAAATACCGAGTATTTCCCAATTTAAGTTCAGGGTTTTTATTTGCTGGCTTAGAAAGCAATCTCATTTTTCAAGGGGATGACAGCGTGGATGGAGGAGCCGTGATCGAGAATGGTGGAACTAGTTGGTTTTTATCGCCCTCGGTTCAGTACATTGCCCAAAAATTTGTTTTAGAGGGCGCAGTGCAAATTCCTGTTGTTCAAGATTTAGGAAGTGATGCTCTAGAGACTGATATTCGGCTAATTTTAGGAGCGCAGATTAATTTTTGAGAGGTAGTATGCAAAAGAAAAAACGTAGTAAATTCGCGATCGCCACATGGCTAGTTATTCTAACCTTAGCTGCTCTGGGAATAAGTCGTTGGTTTCCCCGTCCTCAAGAACCAGGCTACCGTTTTGTTAAAGCTTGGGGAAAATCGGGTACACAACCAGGTCAGTTTGAAGATCCGATTGGGATTGTAGTTGCAGAAGACCAAATTTTTGTGAGCGATTCGGGCAACCATCGCATCCAAGTATTCGATCGCCAAGGAAAGTTTCTGCGTAGCTTTGGTAGTCAAGGTGAGAATTTAGGAGAACTCAGCCGACCCATGTCCATGGGCATCCACAAAGATATTTTGTACGTCGCGGAATATACTAACGATCGCATCCAAAAGTTTTCTTTAGCTAATGGTGAATCCCAAGGAGTGTTGGGGTCTTCTGGTTCTGGCGCAGGAGAATTTGACCTCCCCGCTGATGTTGCTGTTGATGATGACGGCAAAATTTATGTGGCAGACTTTACTAACAATCGGGTTCAAGTATTGGACGCATCGGGGAAATTTTTAGATCAGTTTGGCAAAACTGGTAGTTCGGGTATTGGCGCAGGAAGCTTCAACTACCCGACAGGGGTTGGATTTCTCCCCGATGGGAATCTTTTGGTCGCAGATACTTACAACGATAGAGTTCAAGTATTCGAACCAGGAGGTAAGTTTGTCAGAAAGTGGGGAGGGCCTTTTGCGACGAATATTCCAGGTTCTTTCAACGGTTGGTTTAAAAATGCAGCAGCTGTAACCGCCGATCAAAAGGGTCAAGTTTTTGTCGCCGATTTCTACAACCACCGTATCCAAAAGTTTACAGCTAAGGGTAAGTTTCTAGCTGTTTTTGGCAAGTCTGGATCGCAACCAGGTCAATTCAAACATCCTACCGATATGGCAGTTGATGCCGATGGCAATGTCTATGTGGTTGATTT
>CALKUU010000206.1 GCA_937996665.1 uncultured Xenococcaceae cyanobacterium
CGCAAACTATGAGCAGTTAAAGTTCTACCCTCTTTATGTTTTAATCCTGTTAGCTTAAGATAGCGATCGACAATAGCTCGAATACCTCTTCTTGAGAGTTGCTTGCCTTTGTTATTGTTACTTAAAGAAATAAATACGTAATCGTCAGGCTTTAATTTACGTCTTAATACCCTTTGTCGCATTTCTAAATATTCCTCAAGCTGTAGTGAGAGAGTTTTGGTCAAAGGAACTATTCTCATGGCTCGTTTAGAAAACACCTTTAACCCAGTTTTCTCTCCCTGATGAACCACCTGGTTAACTTGGAGTTGGTGCAGTTCTACTGTTCTGCATCCTTGTAAAACCATAATTCCAACCAAAATTAAATCCCGTAAAATTGGCAGACGTTGTTTACTCGTTTTTGCCTGCTCTAGTCTTGATGCAACTGTTTGCAGAAGTAATTTCAGTTCATCTAATTCTAGGTAGGAAATATTGGCTGCTGGATCTATTCTTGATTTGGGTGCTTTAACTCCAATAGTGGGATTGACTTCAATTAAGCCTCGGTTAACAGCAGCTTGGTAAAAGCGATTGATAATGGTTAATTTGTTAGCAATTGTGCCTACGGTGTAATTTTGATTAATTAAATGTTGTCGATAAAGTTGAATATCATTTTTATTTACACTTAATGGTTCAATCAAACTATCTTTGCACCAGTCAAGATAAATCTTTGCTTGAGATAAGTAGGATGTAACTGTGTCTGTTGAGGCGGCTCCATCACCCACTTCCATCTCTAAAAATTGGGCAAATAGTTGCTTAAGAGAAATTACTTCTGTTTGCAAATCTTGATTGGCAATCCTAGAAGTTGATTTAGGTAATGATTCTATGGGAAGAATCTCTATTTTCATTTGCTCGATACCTATTCTGAATATTTAGTGATGGTTGACTATCAATTTGTCTTGTAGATTTATTAAGCATCAAACTAAATAGAGTAGCAAAAGGTCTATTCGATTAGGGAAATTAATTGTATTTCTTAGAGATTTTACCTCAATCTATTTCTATCCTATTTTTGTGACGAGTGATTGTTTGATTGAAAAAACAATAATTACTTTAATTTCCTTTGTTTTCCTTAAATGAATCTAGTTGGAAATCAATCTTTACATGATCTATCTGGTTTTTTTAACTGAATTGTTCAATTAAATAAATGAAATTTTTCTTAATAGATAAGGTGTGGTTTCCCTAAATTGTTCAATATTTAAGACAATCGTTATTTTTAAAACCTCTTGTTTAATGAAGGCTAGAATTAGATGGTTTTGGAAATAAATGAACAAAAATATTCACCTCTATTTTCCAAGCGAATATAAATCTCTAAGATACTTAAATTTAGTCAGAGCAGAATGGAAAAAACTCAGATTTCTTTCGACTCTACAAGCAGGAAAGAAAAAGAAATTGCTTCTGCGGATATAATAGGCGTGAGTAAAATTACAGATTTACCAAATACTGAACCTCGTCTATACAAGGAAGATGAGTATTTCACTCCTGCTGCTACCTCTGCGCCAATCGTGTCTAGTCTCAAAGCACAGTTAAGAAGAGATTCATGGAATAAAGATTCTTCTGGATTAGCTTATTTTATGCATCGGGCAAAAAGTAAATCCAGCAATATTATTGAGCATTTCATTACTAACCCAGGCGATATTTCACTTTTGCCTTGGGACGAAGCTTTACAAATCATTGATAAATTTGGCACAAATACTGCTAAGTTACATTTAATTTTTGCTGCCCATACCATGCGTCAAGAGAAACCTTGGGAGAGCAAATTTACCCTTTCTGGTGAAGATCTTATTAGAGAATTAGGTTGGGATAAGCGCACAGACATCAAAAAAACTCAGAAGCTCAAAGAAATAGCTAAATTGGCATTTGCTTTAGGATGTCTTACTATTCAAGCTACCTGGGTGGAAGGAAGAGATAAAAATAAAGTTTCATGCAGTGTCCAAACATCTCGTATCTGGGAAACCTATGTGGATGTTAGAAGTGGGCAACTTAATCTTGAACAAAAAATAGATGAGCCTACTGAAATTTACGTTACTATCAGACCTGGACTTTGGACTGATGCTTTTTTAAATAAGGCTGGGTGGGAGGCAAAGAAAGCCTTATACCAATTTGGTTACTTGGCACAAGATGTTCTTAAAATCGATCCATATCATGATGATTTGGCTTTACGATTAGGTCTTCATCTGACGGTAGAAAGTCGATTTCATATAAGTGGAACTTATAAGGTACAAACTTTACTTGAAGCACTTCTACCAAAAATTGTTATTGACGAAGCCTTAGAAAAATTTGATAAAGCTCGTAAACTCACTAATCGTTGGAATCATGCCTTAGAAGTCTTATCAGGGCTAAAAAGAGCATTCCAAATTGAATTTGATCAAGGTACGTATCCAGAAGTACTACGTCCCAACAGCAAAAATAGAAGACCACGAGGTTATTTTAAGCAATTACTAGCTGCTAAAATTACAATCCATCCACCAGCACCTATTCCAGAATTAATCGCTGCTAAAACTCAATTGAAATTGGTGAAATTTCAAAGTGTTTTATCTCCAAAAAATGTAAGTAAGTCAGCAACTACAAACACTTCAATAACAGGAAATCAAATTAAGGTTGCTCGAAAATCAAAAGGCTGGAGTCAAGGTCAGCTTGCTGGTTTTTTAGCAATATCTCAAAATCTGGTTTCTCTAATTGAACGAGATCAGCGTTCAATCAATAAAAAACTTAGGATTAAGATACGCAAGATTCTAGAAATATAGAATGAAATTTTTGTTTTAAATTCTATCAGTAGAATGGCTCTAATCCTTGCCAAGTAAGAATCTTGGCTTTAAAACAAGAGTTTCTAAAGTACTGCCATAAACTTTCTAGATCGGCGCGAAAAAGCCTTGAATTTATCTTTCTCGTTTTTTCCGTAAATCCCTTATTTAATAAGGGTTAAAACCTTTTATATTCCATTTCTGCAAGTTGGGTCATAAAAGATTGATTTTTGTTTTAAAACAAATTTAGCTAAAAAGTAGCTCTAAAATGCTTTTGTGTAAGGGATTTGGCTTTTTGAAAAGTCTTCTAGAGTACTGCCATAAACTTGTTTTAGTATTTCCCTAAAAATAAACACTGAGGTTTTCGGGTGTAAATCTTTTTGTTTGGTAAGGGATATAGCTTTTTTTCTTTGATTTAAATGAAATATCTAGCGATCGCTACAGGCTATAGTTTACGTTTCTTAAAAAAAAAATTGTTTTAAAAAAAAAACTTGAAAAAATAGACCTCTAAGGTATGCCTGGTATGTATTTGAGCTTTAAAACAAGACCTCTAGAGTACTGCCATAAACACTCTAGAGTACTGCCATAAACTACTCTAGAGTACTGCCATAAACTCATTTTTAAGATCCATACACAGCAATGGTTTCAGCGTTTTAAAACAAACTTGATAAATAAGATATATTTAGATCAATATAGATCCAAATCAAAACGCGAGTTCTAAATTTTTGGCAAGATTCCGTAGACTTTCAATCTGCGGAATGCCCAATGACTGTTTTTGACTTCGAGTTTGCTGTTTTTGATTTCAAGTTTGCTGAAAAAATCAAAAAAGCTGTTTTAAACAACAGCCTCAAAACAAAGCCAATTTTAGCTGTTCTATTTCCTTCTAAGGTGAATCATCATCTTTTAGGTTTAAATGGCTTTAAAGAGCCTTCTAGCCATCTTAGAATTGATTTCTACTTCGATTGCCTATCCGATTTTCTCTCTCTTGAAAAAGAAGGAGGAGAAAAGTAATGACGAGCGATCGCCTATATCCAGCCGACCCCAACGC
>CALKUU010000207.1 GCA_937996665.1 uncultured Xenococcaceae cyanobacterium
AAGACGATGCAGGTTAATTATTTTGGCTCTCTGTTTGCAATCAAAGCTGTTTTGCCAGCAATGACAGAGGCAGGCACAGGTAGAATCGTTTTGATATCTTCGGGAGCAGGTTTGGTTGGCTTATATGGCTATACTGCCTATAGTTCTTCAAAGTTTGCTCTCAGAGGTCTGGCGGAGTCTTTGCGAGGGGAGCTAAAACCACAAGGAATTCAAGTAGCAATTGTTTATCCGCCTGATACAGATACCCCTCAACTAGCAGCCGAAAACAAAACTAAGCCAAAGGCAACCAAGGCGATCACTGCGACTGCTAAGACTTGGAGTGCTGAGGCGGTTGCCCAAGAGATAATTAAGGGCATAAACAAACAACAGTTTGCGATCGCTCCAGGCTTAGAACTCACTGTCCTAAATCGTCTACACAGCTTAGTTGCGCCAATCCTTAATCGTTATTTCGATCAAATTATCGATAAGCACAGCTAATGTAGATGCGGTTTTGAGCAAAAAATCTAGAGTTTAAAATTATTGTCAAATTCTTGGCGGGTCATCGGTTGAGAAATAGTTACCCCCTCTCCTCCTAGATTTTCTAGAGGCTTCCCTTCAACATTAATCCAAACTGGGGTATCGCCGTTTAAACTACTGGCAGTATAAATAACTTGAGCTAAGCGAGAGGACATTGAGGCACTACCTCCGCCAGTGACAAACTGTTGGGAAAGATTAACTTTTACCCCTTCTGAAGTTACTTCAAGATCCATAAGCTGAGTTCCTTCAGGAATAGTTGTCGTATACTCAGCGGCGTTTTCTGGGCCTGTTAAGAGCTGTTTAAATGCATCCTCTAAGACAACTTTCTTGTCTGCTGACTTGGGAAAACTCTTCGTTTTAGAAACTACTTTCACGCTAGTTCCTGAAGTGTCTAGCCAAGCTATTTCTAGTTTTCTTTGCTGTTCCTCAATACTGGGCTTCTGAGAATTCTTGTCAGTTTGATTGGGTTCTATTTGTTCTGTTTTTGACCCAGTTTTGCTGGGGTTTACAAGATTATCTGTCTTGTTTAGAGATTGTTTTGCCCACCAAGCTGTTCCGCCACCGACCAAGATAACGACTCCGACTAAGCCAGCTATCCAAGCTAAAGAAAAGCGAGAATTTTGTTTACGATCTTGCATTATTTTATTTCCTGTAATTCAGAAAAGGCTTGGTCTAGTTGTTCTAGGTTACTAGAATTAGCTGAGGTAGATTTTGTTTCCATTCTAACAAAACCTATTAATTCGAGCTTATCTTCAGTTATTTTCAATTCTAAGAGGCGAGAAAAAATTCCCGATTCTTCGATACTGGTCAAATCTAGTTGATCGCTTATTCCTTCCGCAAATCCTTTCAGCAACCGCGAAGAAAGAGGTCGATCATTTATCGTCCCTGTCAAATCAGTTAATTTAATTTGTTTCCCTGCCACCGAATCAATTTTCATATTTAAATTCAGTAATAAATCTGGGGATTTACTCGGAGTTAGCTTCCTAGAAGTCGGTTTGCTTGGATTAGAATTACTCGCTTCTGGATTTCTTTCTTCCTGAGAACCTTCTAGCTGGCGGTCTAGTCTAACTTGAAAACCCAAATTATTTGGAGCTGATAGTTCGATTTGAGGATTAACAATTTCATAGTTGACAGAACTACCTCCCACTCTACTGGCGATCGCATTATTTAAACTTTTCTGCAATTGGCTAATCACCATTTCAGATTTTAAAGTTTGAGCTAGATCTTCTTCTTTTATCACTAAGGCAAAAACTCCTTGAAGAGGTTTGCGCAGAGAAGATCGAAACTGATCGATGGTTTTGGTTTTTACTTTATCTAAATTAAGATCGATGGGGTCTGTTTCCAATTCCAAGGAATCAATTCGTAAATCAGGTTTTAAGTGAATCCCTCTTGCTGCTAGCCTGAAATGATCTACTTTTCCCTGCGCTATTTTGTAGTTAGGGGTGTTGTCTATCCTGATAGCTAACTCTTCGGTAGAATCCACATAGTTATTGATTTGCTTGTGGGCAATCCTATTTAAGACCAAGCCTCCACTGGCGAATACCGATAATAAACTAGACAAAATAATAGTTATTAATTCCATAGGCTCAGAATTAAAAAAGGAGATAGTTCGAGAAACAGAAAGTTATTCTTCATTCAAAGCTGTCATCTTTAAGATCTTGTTCTTTTGGCGATCGCCATTTTCAATGACTAAATCACTGGATGGCTACATCTTTGCTCTCGACCTGTTCAAAACTAGTAGTTACTAATCAGAACAAATTGAACCAGTTGCGGTTTAGCTAAATTGTATTTGCCAATCTAATCTTTAACTCAATAAACTTTGGGTGGCAAGAAGCCTCGTAATTAAGGCAATTAATTAAGATCTAGCTAGTCAGAAAAATCAACTAAGAAAAATTATTAGCTTGACTTTACTCGCATGAGAACCTGCCCAAATTCTACTGGCTCTCCATTTTCTACCAAAATTTCCATAACCTCGCCTGCAACCTCTGCATCAATATCATTCATCAGCTTCATTGCTTCAATGATACAAACTGTATCTCCTTTGCTAATTCTGTCACCGATCTCTGCAAAGGGAGGTTCCTCGGGAGCTGGCGCTCGATAGAATGTTCCTACCATTGGGGAAGTAATTTCGGTCCAATTTTTTTGTTCTGGGTTGGGCGGTGGAGTCGTTTCTGCAACAGAAGTAGGAATTGCTACCTGAGTTGGTACCGATGCTATGTTGATTTGGGGGCTTGTTGTGTTGCTAGGAACAAGAGAAGCTAGATCGGCGCTGCTGATTACAGAACCTTTTTTTACCGTCAATTCAAAATCATCACTTTTGAGCGTTAATTCATTGATATCGGTTTCTGCGATCGCTAAAAGCAATTCTCGAAGTTGTTGAAAATCTACAGACACAAGTTCTATGACCTATTTCTTAGTAAGTAACTATAAATTAGCTATAAAAACTTAATCACACTATCAAGATTCTCTAAACCTGAGGGACAAAAATTTTTATAGCTGGACTGAATTAATTTGATTGAGCTGATTTGGATTGATTTAGTTTTCTCGACCCAAATAAGAACCATCACGGGTATCAACCTTGATTTTTTCCCCGATGGAGACAAATAGAGGAACCATAACTTGTGCTCCGGTCTCGACAATGGCTGGTTTAGTTCCTCCTGTAGCAGTGTCCCCTTTTACTCCAGGGTCAGTATCGGTTATCTCTAGAATCACTGAGGTAGGTAGCTCAACTTCTAAAACCTGCTCGTTCCAAAAGAGAACATTCACATCCATTTCCTCTTTGACATACTTAACCCCATCTCCCATTTTTGAAGGAGGAATCATTGTCTCTTCATAAGTTTCCATATCCATAAAGACATAGTCTTCACCATCTTTGTAGGTATGTTGCATCTTACGTTTTTCGAGATTGGCGCTAGGAACAGTCTCTCCTGCACGGAAAGTCTTTTCAACAACGCTACCTGATTGAACATTTTTTAATTTCGTTCGGACAAAGGCAGAACCTTTTCCGGGCTTAACATGGAGAAATTCAACCACTCTCCAGACAGAACCATCTAATTCGATGGTTGAACCAGTACGGAAATCGTTACTAGAAATCATGAAGCCAAAAATATGCTAGAAAACCAACAATTCATTCTACCTGATTGCTCCGCTAATGGAGTTTTCCCGCTCTCAAAAAGACCTGATCTAGGCTGATAATTGGAGTGAGGAAACAAGTGAGAGAGTTTAAAGCCTAATCGTAAAGAAATGTTGACAAGACCGATCTCAAACTAAGAATATAGCCATAAGCAAAGAAAATTTGCTCCTCTAAACCGTTCTTTAATCTTTCTGTCGAAGCAAAACATTCTGTATAATCAATCAATAAAATCAATAAGTATGCTCATCAAATTCTGTATTAACAAATTGCTTCGTAACAGTATAAAAATACCTGTTTTAAAAATACATGGTCTAAAAATATTTTTATTAACTTGCCTAATCTCTAGCTCATTGTTTTTGGGATTTTCAGAATCTGCGATCGCTGGTTTAGCTCAAGGGGATTCTATAACTGACCCCAAAGCAATTCTTCGCTATGCGCTGCCAATCGAAAATGATGCTGTCAGAAAAATGCAAGACTCCTTAGAGGATTTGTCTAGACAACTGCGCGTCAAAATGTGGGGCAAAATCAATAAGGATATTAAGAAAGCTGGTTTCCAGGCAACTAATCGTCGTGACCAAATTTTGGCTGGTGTCCCCACTGAATTTCAACCTCAAGCTGAAGTTTTAATCGATAAAGTTGCTTCAGGGGTTGAGGAAATGAAAGAGTTTGCTCAAGTCAAAGACCGTGAATCTCTCTATCTGAAGCGCAGAGAGTTGCTTGATGTTGTTGGCGAGATCGAAGAGTCGATGGTGGTTGGCTTTCCTTACGAAGTTCCCGCAGAATATGCTAATTTGCCTCAGCTTTTAGGAAGGGCGACAGTGGCAATGAAAACTAATAAGGGTGATTTAACCGTTGTTATTGATGGTTATAGTGCTCCTATTAATGGCGGAAACTTTGTTGATCTAGTTGATCGCGGTTTTTATGATGGCTTAGATTTTAATCGCGCTGAAGACTTTTATATTGTTCAGGCGGGTGATCCACCAGGAAAAGAAGATGGTTTTGTCGATCCTAAAACTAAGCAGTATCGTTCAATTCCTCTAGAAGTTATTACTCCTGATGATGAGATTCCTGTTTACGGTGCAACTTTAGAAGAGATGGGGCGTTATCTAGACACTCCTACCTTGCCTTTTAACGCTTATGGGGCGATCGCTCTTGCCCGTCCTGCTGATGATCCGAATGGTGGTTCTTCTCAGTTTTTCTTCTTTAAGTTCGATACTGAATTAACTCCTCCTGGCTATAACCTAATGGATGGTCGTTATTCTGTATTTGGTTACGCGATTGAAGGTAAAGAAACTCTTGCTGAATTAACTGCTGGAGATAAAATCATTTCTGCCAAAGTAGTTAAGGGTTTGGAGAATCTAGTTAAACCTAGTTGAACTTTCCTCGGTTCAGTTTTCTTTTGCTAGGATTTCGATTCTAAATCGCTGGTTTCTCAGTGGTTAGTTTATATTTTTTGATATTGGTAAGGGTATGTAATCGTACCCTTCTTTTTTTTGTGTAGATAATTAGGCGATCGCTTTAGGTCTTAACTGCATAGTGCAAAAACATTTCTTGCCCAATTTGTCTAACTTCTAAAAGATTTAGCTCAATAGCTTCGGACTGTACCCAGCCTGCTCCTGAAACTGGGGTTGGACTATTTTTACCGCCAAAAATAAAGGGGCAAACTGTTAGCCAAATTTCGTCGATCGCCTTGATTTCAAATAATGAACTTACCAAGGTGCTACCGCCTAAAATAGCTAGTTTATTAATCCCTAATTCTTTTAAGCGAGCCAAAATTAATTGCCAGTTAAAGCGATCGCTTTGATTTGTAGCTTGATTTTTCGTTTTGATAACCTTCGCAGTTAAGACCCGCTCAAATAGATTTTTATCTTGCCAATCATGGTTATTTTCGGGAAGAGTTAATAGCCATCTGGGGATTGGTTGTTGAAAAAACTTAAAGTTTTGGTCTAGTTCTCCGGAGGCAGATGCAACTATGTGAATGGGTTGGGTTGGTAAGTTGCGATCTCTTCTCGCTTGAATTAATTGAGGGTCACGAATAGACATACTCGTGCCGTAGGCTCTTAGGGTATTAGCCCCAAACAGAACCCCATCTACCAAATGGATTTGCTCCTCTAAATGAGCTTGATCTACTTGAGATCCGAATCTAGCAGGCGCATTTTGGTAATCCGCAATTTTGCCATCTGCCGTCATTGCCAAAATTACAGTTGTCTGGGGTCGATAATTCATTGGGAAAAACAAGCAGATAATAGATATGATTAGAATGAAGTCAAGATTTGTCTAACTTCTAACTTATTTGTAATGGCTTTTGGTCAATCTTCTTTCCGTCGAATCTTATTATCGCGTTTATTGTTGCTAAGTGTTCCTGTTTTGCTCATGGGTGTTTATGTGACCTATCGCAAAGCTCGTTCTGCATTTTTGGAAACTGCTAGGCAAAACTTAACCGAAAGTGCAATTCGTAAAAGCGACAGTATTTTTCAGTCTGTTGAAGCCCTACGGACTAACTTAGCAAATGCTAGTGATTCTGCCATCTTAAAGTCAGGTTCGATCGAAGATCATCAAGTTTTTGTTAATCAGCTTGCAGAGAATCTTCCTACTGATATTCTTTGTGTTCAATTAAAAGACTTGGTTGCGAGCCGAATTATTGCTACCACCTGTGGTGAAAGATCAGAATTTGATGATAATTCCTGGTCAGAACTCCGAACAGAAATCTTAACTAAACCAGAGGAAGTTAAAGTTAATTTATTTTTACCCTCTCAAGATGTTAACGAGGCTGTCCGCTTTAACGAGAATATTGCCCAACATCAGTTAAAGCTATGGTTGACCGCGCCTGTTTACGATAATAAAGATAATTTACGTTATGCACTTCGGGTTAAATCGGCAATTTTGAATCAAGAGAAGGTTGAGCCTGGCTCTCTTGAAGGTTATCCAGTTGTCATTGATCAAGATGGCATGATTTTGGCTCATCCTTTTTCGCAAAGAGTAGGTCGCAATATTCAACAAATGCCTGATTCGAGGAGGCTAGGTGAGCTACTAGAAGCCGTAATGAAAGAAAAGGGCAAGGTGGCTCGTCTTTTTTATCTGGAAGAAGATGGCGTTCAACTCCTAGCTGGTTATAGCGCGATCGATAGTCCTTTAACTCAGAATAATAAAGATACTTCAAGCTTCAAGTCTGTTTCCCGTCTAGACTCATCTCAATCTGAATCAGAAAAATTGAATCAATGGATAGTTCTAGCCATTACGCCGATAGATGCTGCTTTGCTCCCTCTCAAAGATATTCGTTTAGTTTTGTTGGGAATGACTGTTGGTTTAATTACTGCTACCTCTTGTGCAACTATTTACATTTCTAAAGAGCTTGCTCGTCCCCTCGAAAAAATTCGTGATTTTACTCTTAGAAATGAACATTTAAGTAGTCGGGAATATTTAACTGATAATTTTCAAATCCGTGAATTTAATCAGTTAGCTTCTGAAATCGACAAAATGGTCACCAGACTTAGAGCTTGGGGTGATGAAATTGTCTCAGCCTGGAAAGAAGCCCAAAATGCTAATAAGTTAAAAAGTGAATTTTTAGCCACCACTTCTCATGAATTAAGAACTCCTTTGAATGGAATTATTAACTGTATAAGAGTAGTTAGAGAGGGATACTGCGATACGAAAGAAGAAGAAAACGATTTTTTGACCCAGGCTGATGATGCTGCCATTCATCTATTGGGAATCATTAATGATGTCTTGGATATTTCTAAAATTGAGGCTGGCAAACTATCTGTGACTTTGGGTAAGGTGGATTTAGAAAAAACCATTAATGAAGTTATTGATTTACAGCTAGTTAATATTCATCAGAAAAAGTTGGAATTGAAATCTCCTCATTGGGCTGAGAAAGTTTTTGTTAATGCTGATGGTCCCAAACTAAAACAGATTTTAATTAACATTGTTGGTAATGCCATTAAGTTTACTGATTATGGTTCGGTTGCTATCGATGTCGAAATTATTGATTTTCAGAATCCTAAGACCTTTAATTCGAATCAAAAAAATGGTTTTAGATCTAAAAGTAACGTTTTCAAAAAGCTTGACCAAAAAGATTTTCAAGGTCTTAACAATGGGATTGTTTACTCAGATTCTCCTCAAAATGAACAATCAGATTTGAATTCACATTCCGCAGAAGCTGAGTCGGAATCAATTCGAGGAAAAGTGGTTATTCGGGTTAATGATACGGGAATTGGTATCGATCTTGCTCAACAAGATAAGCTATTTCGCCCTTTTGTAATGGTTGATGGTTCTACTACGAGAAAGTTTGGGGGGACTGGCTTAGGTTTGGCTATTTCTCGAAATTTAATTGAATTAATGGGAGGGGAAATTGATTTGTACAGTGCAGGTCATGGTCAGGGAACGACTGTCACAATTCAATTGTCTTTGGCTGAAATTGCAAGTAAGAAAACTGTTCAAAATTAATTTCTCATTTGTTTCTAAGTCTACTTGGAATTCTGTTGAGGGAAAGCTTTAGCTTGTGGGATTGATTTTGATTGGAGTTGTTATATTTAGCGATCGCGCAGTGCTTATCTGTTTTTTTTCTAAGATTTGACTGAGTATTTTTCATGTGAACCTTATTCTTTTCTCAGTTGTGAGTCAGAGATTCTTAATCTCCAACAGAGATAGTAATTACAAAGAAGAGAACATTATTTGTTTGATGAGGTAAATGCTATGAAAATTTCTAAATTTTTCACTCCAGCTTTAGCTGTTTTGTTGGTCTTCGGGAGTGTAGCTCCTGCTGAAGCTAATATTTGGGGTTTGTTATTGCGGAAAAAACATCATGCTAGTCAGCAGCATCATCAAAGACATAATCAGCATGGTAGACATCAGCAACATCATCGAGGACATAGTCAGCACGCTGAACATCAACAGCATTATCACGCCCATAATCACCATGGTAGTCATAAGCCGCATCATCACGCCCATAACCACCAAGGAGAGCATCAACACCATCATTCGAACCACCGTCGTCGCTCTAATCGCCACGTCAATTGGAGAAGATAGTTTTAGGAATCCGATCTTTAATTTAAAAAATTAATTGTCCTACTATTAAATATTTGAATTAACTTAAAGCCTCTTGCTTGTTGGGGCTTTTTTTGTCGATAGGGTCTAAACTTTTATCCTGCTCTGTACTCAGAATCGCTAATTCCAAATAAATTCACTGAGAAGAACTGACTATTACCCGTTTGTTTTAAACCTATTTTTTTCCATGATGCCCAAAAAGTTACCCCGTCGTTTCACTATAAAAAGAGAGGACTAACTTTCTTGCTGGTCATTTATTCTTTTTCCGAGATTTTACTCAATATCTTTATTAGAACTTTATCCTTCTCTCAGCAATTGGTCAGAAATACTTAAGCTTGAATAGAGACACTGAAGTGGTAGGAAAGATAACTTACTACTTACTCCATGAGGTAAATACCATGACTATCTCTAAATTTTTCACTCCAGCTTTAACTTTGTTGCTTGCGCTTGGTAGTGTTGTGCCTGCTCAGGCAAGCGTTTCGGAAGTATCTTCACAAAAGAAAAATTATTTACATCAGCTTGCGCAAGATCATCAAGAAGATCAACTAGTTCCAGAGAATCAACAAAGTCTTGATAGAACTAAACTTGAGATTGCTAGTCGAAGATTTGGTCGTAGAGGCTTTAGCAGAAGAGGACACTTCAGACGTGGCAGAAGTTTTAGAAGAGGAAACTTCGGACACGGAAGGGGCTTTAGAAGAAGAGGACATTTCCGACGTGCAAGAGACTTTAGAAGAGGAAATTTCCACAGAGGGAACTTCCGACGCGGAGACTTTGTTATCAAAAAAGTAATCTTAAGATAATC
>CALKUU010000208.1 GCA_937996665.1 uncultured Xenococcaceae cyanobacterium
AGATTTGAGTTCTTTAGATATTCCCGTAGTCCCTTGTGGTTGGGAAACGATAGGCTTTTGAGCCAAAAGCATCTCTAAAGACTTCATGCTTACCCCACTACCTGTCGAAGTTGGATTAATCAGCACTTTTGCCGAATCGTAAACTAAAGAAGGAGCAGGCGGATTAATTCTTAATTCTATGTTGCTATGAGATTTACATAGGTCTTTAATATCTGAAACTGGATTAGAACCAGCTATCAAGACAGAAACATCAGGTAAAACTTTTTTTATCTTAGGCAAAACTTTCTTGATAAACCAGCTAACCCCAGCGACATTATTTTCGCTATAAAGGTTACCTAAAAAGACTAAATCATACTTAGCACTATTCTGATTCTCCGATTTTAATTCTCGATCAAACGTATTAAAGTCAATTAAAGGAGGTAAGTAACGTCCGTTTGCAAAACCCTGAGCTTGCCAGAATTGAAGGTCGTCTAAAGAGATATCATAAAACAAAGTACTTTTACTTAGATTATCAATCTCATATTGATGTAAATTATTTACCGATAAAGTGCGCTTCAGTTTTCTCTTAAAGCTACTTGTAGAAGAACGCAATCGCTCGTAGTATAAATGTTCAATGTTGTGAGAACGAGTCAATACAGGAAGGTCATAGTCATCTGCCAACTCATAAGCCATCTCAGCACCATGAAGATGATCAAGCCAGATTACCTGAGGAGAAAATTCTTCAACTTGTGTCTTTAAGTCAAGTAATGTTTGACCACGAACAATGCGAGAAGTTACTTCTAAAGGAAACTTTCTTAAATCCAAAACTCTATGAAAAAGTGAATTAATAGAGCTAGAAAAAGGGATCAAAAACCTTTGACTTACATATCTATCTATTTCCAATAACTCTTCAGGAGAGGGAGCCTCTTTGTACCAGGTAATAAGTTGAATCTCTGCACCAAATTTAGCAAAAGCCTTTATTCTTCTCCAAGCATCTGCCCGACCACCATGATTTACTGGGTATGGGATGTCGTGACAAATTATTGAAATTTTCATAAGAACTATTTTAGATTGAATATTGAGTAGTGAGAATTATTATTTTGATTGGTTAAAACATAATAATCTACAAACAGATAAACTTACGAAAATATTACAGAGTAATTTACGGAAAAATTTGTAATTTCCAGATGAATAGATAAGCTAATTAATTAATTTTTATAAGATAATTGTGATAGGTTGAGAAACAATTTTAATTGGATGCTCTTGTATTTTTATGTACAACAACCGCACTACCAATACTCATTAATAAATCAAGATTTGATTTGTATCTTAATAATTAGCTATCTAATTGAGGGTTTTAATTCAATAATTTTATGGCAAAACAATTTTTTCAGCGATTTCACTTTTGTTGATATATCGAGCAAATTTTATTTAACAAGAAGTTTATAACCTCGGGTCTACTGGTTCACTAGCGATCGCTAAAACTCCAAATACGGATTCATGGACTTGTCTGAGGGGTTTGTAATCAACAAATCTAGTCAGAGCTTCTACTCCAAGAGAAAATTCTCTGAGGGCAAGCGATCGCTTTTTGCCCAAGCCTCTCTGTTTCAATCGTTCCAGATTGTCTGGCAAAGAATACTCCAAACCATAAATAATTCTGAGATATTCCGACCCCCGACATTTAACCGCAGGCTGAATTAAGCGTTTGTTATGGTAGGCAACAAAATCTAGGGGTTTAACAACCATTCCTTCGCCTCCAGATTGAGTCATCTCCAGCCACCAATCAGTAACCTCTGATCTTTGAGCAGAGTTATCAAGATCTAAAGTGTGATACTTAGTAGCTAGTAGGATTTGTTCATCGCAACTACAAAACTGAGCGATCTGTTCCATATGCCAACTATGGTTTTTATCGGTGTGAATCTGACCTTCCGTTGCCAAAATGTGGAAGGGTGCGAGTTTAAGATCGTTAATGCTTTCGAATTGCCAACAATATTGTTGGTAGGCTTTGACATATTTATTTGGTAGTTCTGCTTTAGGCTGATATTGATCTAAGAGTTGGCTAACATCAACTCCTCTACTTGCAGTGGTTTGCAAACATTTTAAAGTAGCACTGATTCCCGCTTGAGCAGCTACCCCGACAGGTGCATATTGCTGATTTAATAATTCCTGTGCCTTCGCCGACCAAGGCATAATTTCACAATCTAGACAGACCCAATCGGTATCTAAACTTTGCCAAAAATTGCTTTTATCCAAAGCGTCGTTGAGTCTTTCCAGTAGCTGCGTTTCTAGGTGCTCATCATTAAAAAAACTTCTACCTGTTCTGGTGTAACAAACTCCGATGCCTTCATCTTTAATGCCAAATCTTTGTTCGGCCACAGCGCGATCGCGACAGAGAACAATTACACAGCGCGAACCCATATGTTTTTCTTCGCAAATAACTTCACTAATGCCTTGCTCTTGATAGTAGTTAAAAGCTTCGTGAGGATGTTCGAGAAAGTCGGGTAAGCTCGAAGTTGCCACGGGGGACATGGTAGGAGGTAAATAAATCAACCATTTGGGGTTAACTGCAAAGCGACTCATTACCTCTAGAGCAGCAATACTTTGATCCTCCCTAATTTTGATCTGGTGGTTGAGCTTGGTCGAGATAAACCGTTTGCCTGTGACGTCGCTAATATCTAAGACATCGTCTTGTTGCTGTTGCAGTTTAACCTGTTCTAGATCTGCTTCAAGGGGTTTGACTGGATCGCAATAAACCTTAGCTGCGGCGCAACTTACTAATTCTCTTTCGGGGTAGCGCAACGCCGTGAGCTTGCCGCCAAAAACACAACCTGTATCGATATCAATGGTGTTATTAAGCCATTCTGCCTCGACTACTGGGGTGTGTCCATAAACCACCATCGCTTTACCTCGATATTCCTGCGCCCACTCATAGCGCACAGGAAAGCCAAACTCATCTATTTCCCCTGTGGTTTCTCCATAGAGAGCAAAGCTACGCACATATCCTGAACCCCTACCCTGTAATTCTTCTCTTAGTCCTGCATGGGCAACTACTAGCTTGCCATCGTCTAAAACATAGTGACTTATTAAGGATTTGAGAAAGGTTTGAATTTCGCTGGTTACTTGTTCTTGCTGCTCAGGGGCGATCGCCTCAATTTCTGCCATAGTTTGTTCTAAACCGTGGTTAATTTTGACGTTTTTGCCGTTGAGTTTTTTAATTAGTTTATTTTCATGGTTGCCCAAGATACACAATGCCGAATCAGCAGCGAGCATATTTTGAACTAGTTTGAGGGTATCGAGAATGCGATTACCTCGATCTACCAAGTCCCCTAGAAAAATTACTTTCCGTCCTTCAGGATGGCTATAGGTGGGGAAATGCCACCATGAATCTGGCTCAGCTTGACTCTCTGAAGCTTGATAACCAAGTTGTTGTAAGAGTTGTTCGAGTTCATCGCAACAACCATGAATATCCCCAATAATATCGAATGCTCCATGCTGATCACGAAGGTTTGTCCACATTTTTTGTCGACTAACTTCGACTGTTGCGACTTCCTCAACGGAATTCAATTTATAGATAAAGCGGAAACCTTCGCGCTTGAGATTACGGAGAGATTTTTTGAGACTGCGGGTATGGTTGCGAACGACATGAGAGCCGAATTGACGGTTAGGGCGTTGTTGATTTCGCTCATGGCAAACTGCTTCGGGGAGATTGAAAACTATTGCTACTGCAAAGCAATGATATTGTTTTGCAAGATTTAGTAAGGGTTTGCGGCTTTCGGGTTGAACATTGGTAGCATCGATGACGGTTAGTTTTCCTGCTGCTAATCTTTTTGCCAAGATATAATGCAAAACTTCAAAAGCGTCTTTGGTTGCTTCTTGGTTATTTTCGTCATCGGAGACTAGCCCACGAAAGTAGTCGGAGGAGAGAATTTCGGTGGGTTTGAAGTGTTGTTGGGCAAAGGTGGATTTTCCTGCTCCTGATGCCCCGATGAGAATTATTAAGGATAATTCAGGAAAGGTTATTTTCATGTGAGTCAGAAATAACACAAAGTAAACGTTTCTACTCCCACAATTATGGTCAATTTTCTCGTTAATTTTGGGGAATGCTAAATAATGTGAGTTTTTAAATAATTTTTATGTCTCAGATTCGCTTTTTCACGGAAGAACAAGAAGCCTTGATTCCTGAGTTGCAAGCAAAATGGAAAAACGTTGCTCTCTCGACAGAAAGAATAGATCGAGATCGCGCCAGAGAAGCCCTCAACGAAGTGTATGTAATTATGGGTAAGCGATCACCAGAGATTGTTTTTTGTGATAGTCCTCTAGCTGGATTAGAGAGGTTAGAAACTTATGTCGCACAAGTAGAAATACCTCAAGCTAATATTAATCAGTCTTTAGAAGAGATGATGCAAGGCTTAAATTTTGCTAAATTCTTTGCTCAAGCTTTTTTGGGGAGTCTACAACAAAATAGCAAACGGAAAAAGTCAGAAGCAAGAGTAATTTCTGATCTGCTTAAAAAACTATCTCAAAAGCCTAATAATCTTTTTAAGCAACATATAGATAATGTTCTTCCTCACGATTTAACAACTCAAGAAATTGTCAAACAATCTTTTTCAAGTGCATCCAATCTTTTTCAAGTTCTAGGTAAACAGGAAGCCCAATTAGGAGAACCTTATTTATTAAGAACGATGGAAAAAAGCCCATTAGAGGAATGGGGAGAATCTTTTACACAGACAGCAACTGCTCTTGAGCAGCAACTATCATGGTTGCCAGCTAAGAAATTTTTGTTTCGACAATGGCTTAAAAGATTTTTACAGGGTAGTATTTCTTCTCATATTACTGGCATAGAATACCCACAATTAACAGCAGCGACATTTACTCAGCTCTCCTTTCCTCAGCGCAAGTTTCTCGGTGAGAATCCGCCTATTCTTACATCTGATCTCGCTTTGCAGTTTATTTTATTAGATTTTTATTTTTCTGTGATGAACTATTCCTGTAAAGCAACAACATGGAATGCTCTACAAAATTTAGTTCAAAGTTGTGGCTGGATATTGGGGGTTGATGGCACTTGTGTAATTTGCGATCGCCCTACCAAAATTCTCATCGATGAAGATCAACAACTTCATGGCGAGGGAGAGCCAGCTTTAGAATATGCTGATGGCATTCGCTACTATGCTTATCATGGATTTAACCTTCCTGAAAAATATGGCGTAGTACATCCTAGTCAATGGCAACCTGAATGGGTTTTGTCGGAAGAGAATAAGCAATTAAAAAAAGTTTTAATTCAAGGGATTGGGGCAGTACGTATTTGCCAAGAACTATCTTTGATTGAAGTCGAAACAAGAGGAGAATATACTCTGTTTAAACTTGATGAGAATACGAGAACAAAGGCAATCCACATTTTAAAGAGGATCAAT
This sequence comes from uncultured Xenococcaceae cyanobacterium, assembly GCA_937996665.1. Taxonomy (GTDB): domain Bacteria; phylum Cyanobacteriota; class Cyanobacteriia; order Cyanobacteriales; family Xenococcaceae; genus Hyella. The sequence goes on from CALKUU010000208.1 coordinate 5,391, forward strand.
GCTGAGACAGAAGAAATAAAAGCTGTATTATTACCTTGGTTATCAAGTGATCTTACGAGGGCAATTCAATATGCTCACCAAAATTATTCTTCCGAAGATTTTCCCTTAGTTGATTAGTTTAATAAATTAGACTATGTTCTGTGCCGCCACCAGAACGCAGCTCTTCAATAGCTTCATTAAGACGATCCGCATTATTTTTACTTGATAGCAAATGAAAAGTTGCCTCGTAAGCCTTAAAATCATCCAAACTCATCACAACTACTGACGGTGAATTTTGTCTGGTCACAATCAATGGTTTGTGATCTGCTTCGATTTGATTAAGGTATTCATGCAGATCTTGTCTAAACTGCGTTTCGGGAACAGTATCCATAAAAATCTATATTTGTTTCTTTTTATGTTAATCTTCCTCAAAGTAATCTAGATGTTCGCTAAAGCGATCGCCCTACCCAAACTAACTACTTCACTGTAAAAACTGCCATTTGCGTTGGGGTACCAACCTCCTGATCGAAATCGCCAATCCCCTCAAACTTCACCTGATAACCAAACCTTTCCCCAACCCCATTCGCCCAACTCTCAAACTCCGATCTTGTCCATTCAAACCGATGATCGCGGTGACGTAATTTACCCTTAGCTAGAGACTCAAAACGAACATTATATTCAATGTTAGGAGTAGTCACAATTACTAAACGGGGGTGAGCAAACTCAAAAATAACCCTTTCCAAAGCAGCTAAACGATTCAGATCTAAATGTTCGATCACCTCAACTAAAACAGCAGCATCAAATCCTTGAAAACGACGATCGCGGTAAATCACCGAACCCTGAATTAGTTGAATTTTGTCTTGTTGATGGAAAGGCAAACGATCTAGTTTGAGGCGTTTTTTGGCAATTTCTAGTTCTCGGTAGGCTACATCAACCCCCAGAATTTTTTTAAAAGCAGAATCTTTGAGCAGATAGCGTAATAACTTCCCTTCACCACAACCCAAATCAATCACTGTTTTCACTTGATGATCTTTGAGGGTTTGAGTCACTAGCTCTAAGCGTTGCTGATTAAGATTAAGCGGTTTTTCGATCGCTACTTCCATTTTTGCTTGAACTGCTTCTGTTTCGGGCAATTCATCCTCAACCATTAGTTGCTCTAAAGCTTTGCGTGCCAGACTCCAACGACCTTTCAGATAGCGTTTGCTAATTTGTTCTTTAGCTGGGTGCGCACTAAGCCAACCTTCTCCATGACGGATCAGTTTCTCAATTTCTTCCTCGCCAATCCAGTAATGCTTGTCATCATCCAAAACGGGAATTAAGACATAAAGATGACTGAGTAAATCGCTCAAGGGCAGATTATGACTTAACCCAACTGAGAAATAAGGGCTATTGTGTTGATCGCCATCAGCAATTTTGAGTAACGGTAAAGCGGTAGTAGTAACCTGATATCCCAACGGCTCAAAAAGCTGACGGAGAAATTGCTCACCACCACGACAAGGCAAAACAGGTAGCTCTACAGTTAGAGGAATTGCTTGACTAACTAGCTCTGGTTTATTGTCACAACGACCATTAAGCGCCGTCCGAAAAACCTTAGCGATCGCCGCACTCATAAAGGAAGAAGCCACATAAGGGCGATCATTAACGTATTGGGCTAAAGTTCCTGAGCGATCTCCATGAGACTTGCCCCGCACCAGCGTAATCGGATTAATATCTAACAAGAGAGCAATTTTGCATTCGTTCTCATCGGCAACTGGATAAAAAACATGCGCCTTGCCACAGCTGATCGGAAAAGTCTGACACTTAGCTGGGTGCTTATGAAGAAGGTAGCCAAGATCGGTTGCTGGTTGATGGGTGG
>CALKUU010000209.1 GCA_937996665.1 uncultured Xenococcaceae cyanobacterium
TCGCTAGATTGCATAGAAAAACTCTCTGCTACTCTAAATCCTTGTCCCACCTCAAGTACTCTATCCGACTTTTACTAAACTATCTCAGATTTAATACTGTTCCTAATTTTTCTTAAAGCATTACATTCATTACCAACGCCCACTTCTTTGAATTGTTTTATTTTTAAGAGTATTTAAGCTGGTAAACATAACTTTAATGGTTAGATTAAGTAGCAATAATATCTACTTGAAATTACCTAGATATTGTTACTTATATATTATTTATTAATATATAAGTAATACTTCGTAAGCTAATTGTGAATTATAGGTTTGTCTCCCATTGCAATTGTATTTTATTCGGCTCTTTTAACCGATTTAAAAAAATATAGGATATGCTGTTTTAAGAAGGGTGAATTATAAATTTATTTTGCTAATAAAAAACTTATAATCCCTACACTCAAGGAGAGTTATGTCGTTGTTCCTTGACAGAGCTATATCAGGTAATTTTGAATGAGCTACTGCCTTAATCCATCTTGTCCTAAACCAGTAAATCACCCCAAGTCTAAGAAATGTAGATCTTGTGGTTCAAATTTGCTGTTGCGCAACCGCTATCATCTAGTTAAGGGGTTAGGCAAGGGCGGTTTTGGGGCAACTTTTTTGGCGGCAGATCTATCCCTCCCCGGTAGACCCTTGTGTGTCATCAAACAATTAAAGCCAAATACAGATAACCCTAACTTTCTGGCAATGGCGAGACAATTATTCGAACGGGAAGCTAAAACCCTTGGTAGGGTTGGCAATCATCCACAAATACCCCGCTTGCTTGACTATTTTGAAGACCGTAATCAGTTCTATCTTGTCCAAGAGTTTGTTAAGGGGAATAATCTCCAGCAAGAAATTAAGAAAAATGGGGTTTTAAACGAAGAACAGGTTCAAGAAGTACTTTCCGAGATCCTGGTTATTCTGCGTGATATCCATGCTCAAAAAGTGATTCACCGTGATATCAAGCCTGCTAATATTATTCGGCGCGAAATTGATAATAAATTGGTTTTGATTGATTTTGGAGTAGTCAAAAACCAGGTTAATTCTAAAGCTGTGAATGAGGAGCAAGCCGCTCTAACCGCTTTTGCTGTAGGAACTCCTGGTTTTGCCCCCCCAGAACAGCTAGCTATGCGTCCAGTTTATGCGAGTGACGTTTATGCCCTGGGCGTAACTTGTATGTATTTGATGTCAGGCAAAGCACCTAAAAATATGGATTGCGATCCGATTACGGGTGATATCGATTGGATGAAGTATATCGATGTCGGCGAAGATTTTGGTGATATCCTGCTGAAGATGGTCGAAGTTGCGGTGAAAAATCGTTATAAAACTGCCAATGAGGCTTTAGATGCCCTAGATATTTTAAATCATTTAGACAATCTTTCCGATGGGATGCTTGGCTACAACTCTATGAATTCAGGGGCTTCTACCGGATCTAGGCAATCTAATTCTCGCTTAAGTGGGGCTTCTTCTGGTTCGAAGAAGTCCATTTATAGTGGGAGAAGGGGTGATAACTCATCTTCTCGATCTGGTGGAAATGGCAGAAACAGCAAAATTGGTTCATCTAGATCGGGTAATGTTGCGTCTCGTAGTAGCGCCAGAAGCACGGGAAGAAATGCAACAAGAGGTATCAGTAGAAATGGTCGGGGCGATAGTAGTTCGACAACTGGTAACTTAAGAGAGTCTCGTAAATTATCCAAGCCAGCAAAGTTAGAAGCTCAAGCCTTATTAGATGCCTACTCTAATGGGAGAAGGGACTTTGTTAGAAAGGATGTTAGTTCGCAAGATTTACCAAAAGCCAATCTTTCGGGAATCAATCTTCAAAATTCTCGTTTGATTAAGTTGAACTTGCAAGGGGCAGATTTAAGCTCTTCGGATTTAACTAAGTGCGATTTGAGGCAAGCAATACTTCGCAATGCTAATTTGGGTAGATGTTATTTTGCCTCAGCTAATTTAGAGGGTGCGGATCTCCGAGGAGCGGATTTAAGTTACGCCAATTTTAAAGAGACCAAGTTTAAAGGTGCTAATCTTTGTGGTGCTAATTTGAAGAATGCAATTATCACTAACGAACAAATCGATCTAGCTAAAACTAATTGGACTACTGTCTTTCCTAATGGGCGCAGAGGATTTTGGTAATTTAGCTCAGAAAACTACTAATAATGTTGACTTCGGGGCAAATTATTAATCAGCGTTATCAACTTCGGGAGAAGTTAGGTAAGAACGCAGGTAGACAGACTTGGTTAGCTAGGGATTTACGCCGACAAAAAAACGGTGAGAGATCTGGCGGGGAAGTCGCGATCGCCGAGTACCTAGTAGTCGTTAAGTTGTTAGCTTTTGGTGCAGATGTTCAGTGGGAAGATCTCAAGCTATTTGAAAGAGAAGGTCAAATTCTCAAGCAACTCGATCACGAGAGAATTCCTAGGTATCAAGACTATTTCTCTCTAGAAGAAAAATATTTATGGTTTGGTTTAGTTCAAGAGTACATTCCAGGAAAATCTCTTAGGCAGTTATTAGACGAGGGGAAAAGATTTAGTGAGCTAGAAGTTGTCAAAATAGCTAAAGAAATCCTCTCTATTTTGGTCTACCTCCATAATGCTCAGCCACCAATTCTTCATCGAGATATTAAGCCTAGTAACCTGATTCTGGGAACAGATAATCATATTTATCTAGTGGATTTTGGCGCGGTGCAAGATCGTGCCGCTACTGAAGGATCGACATTTACTGTGGTTGGAACTTATGGTTATGCGCCTCTGGAGCAATTTGGCGGCAAGGCAGTTCCTGCTTCAGATTTGTATGCTTTGGGGGCAACTTTAATTCATCTCTTGACCAGAACCTCGCCTGCGGAGTTACCTACCAAAAATTTAACTTTGCAATTTCGCGATCGCACTTCAATCAAACCGCAATTTGCTAAATGGTTAGAAAAAATAACTAGTCCTGCGGTGGAAAGAAGGTACCAAAATGCCCAGCAAGCTCTTAACGCCCTTAAGGAATCTCCTTATAATCAGCCTCAAGTCAGTATTAATAGTGAATTAAGCCAGGCAAACCGCAATTTAGACTCTGTTCTAATTAGTCGGCGAGTCAAAATTAATCACAATCCTAATTATCTTGAGATCAAGATCTCCCGTCTGGGACTCAAAAGTTTGAAACATATTGGCAGTGTTATTTTTCTGCTGCTATTATCTATTCCTATTGTTGGGTTATCGGTGTTGTTCTTTCCCTTCAGCATTATTTTTTTTGTGGCTTTTTATTTTTCCTGTTACCCTCAACTAAAATTTTTATTTGGTAATACTCAAATAATTATTGATGATCGTGCGTTTTCAATTAAAAAACATTTTTTGCGCAACGTAACAATTGAGAAAGGATTAATCGAGAATATTATTGATATTTCTGTTAATTATCAAGCGATAGAATCAAAAACTAATGATTTTGGTGACGCCATCACCATTAATACTAAAACTAGTAATAAATACCGAGAATATAAACAATTTACATTTGCTAAAAAACTTTCCGAAAAAGAAGCAATCTGGATCGCTTCTGAAATTAGACATTGGTTAGAGAATCACTAATGTATCGGTTAAATCTAGGTTAAGGCGAGATAATTACTGTTAATAACAAAACTAGTGATAAATACCGAGAATATAAACAATTTATATTTGCTAAAAAACTTTACGAAAAAGAATCAATTTGGATCACTTCTGAAATTAGACTTTAATTAGATAATTGTTAATTTCTAGGTGAAATCACGGTAAAATTAGGAATACTTTGAAAAATAAGTAACAATTAAAGAGATTATCTTTATATTCTCTTTATATTTCTTTTATGTTTGTTTATACTAGTAAACAATCTGAATTAAAACTAGTCTTATTGTTAATTTTGGGTTGCAAAAGTTAAACCTTGCAAAACCCGATTTTATTTTTATTTTTATATCCAATGGTTGATTCACTTGAACAAACTTCTGGACAGGGAAGTATCCCCCCTAAACCACCTCGTAAACAAGGCGATTTTTTAGCCCGACTGTTGCAACCTTCCAAAAAAAAGGTTTTTGGGGCAGTTGCGATCGCCTCTGTTGGGGGAATAATTTATGCTGGTTTGCAGCTATGGGCGAAAAAGAATCTTCCTAGTTTAATTGAAGCTAAGGCTGCTGAGTTAATTAAGCGACCAGTCAAGCTAAAAGCAATTGAGAGTATCTCCCCAATAGGTCTAGAACTGAGAGGATTATCGATCCCCGCTACCGATCAAGATCAAGACTCTTTAAAAATTGCCAAAATTAAGGCGAAATACAATCCTTTGGCAATAATCTTTAAAGGTCATCTTCCTCTCAAAGTTAGTCTTGTTGAGCCGCAAATATATTTAGATCAAGACAAAGATGGTACTTGGCTAAATCTTGACTTGCCACAACAGGAAGATCAAGACAAAGAATTACTAATTGATGTTGATGTCCAAGTCGATCTCCAAAAAGCTAGGATCGAGGCTAAGCCCTATCAGCAGGACTCTTTAGTAACAGAGATAGACGGTGATGCTAGATATAATAGCGATAACTGGGTGGGATACGATGTTGCTGCTAGCATCGAAGGCGCAAAAGCCACTGTCGTTGGTCAAACATTTTTAGATACAGGCAGAACCGATACTAAGCTATTAGTTCAGAGTCTTGCTTTACCAAAAGTTTTCTCTCTCTTATCTAATTCCCCTGTCAGTATTGAAGGTGGGTTGCTCAGCGCTGATTTAGATGTGGAGATTCCCTCCTGGCAACAACTGACTTCGGCGAATGTAGAAGGATTAGTCAATCTGCAAAACTTATCAGGAGAAGTAAGTCATTCTGATCAACCAGTAACAGCTAAGTCTAGATTGCAGATCAAAGGGAGAAAAGCTGAGCTTAAAAAGACAGAAGCAAAAATTGGCGACTTAACTGCCCAGGTTAGAGGCGGAATAGATTTACAGGCTGGTTATGATTTGGCTATTGACGTGCTGCCAGTTCAACTTGCTAGCCTTCAAAAAACTTTTGCTCCTGATTTAGGAATTCCCATCGCAGGAGAGATATCCAGTAAATTAGATATTACTGGGGCAATTGATGACCCTCTGATCAAGGGTAGGTTAGTTAGTACTGAAGAAATTACCATAGACAAAGAACCCATCAAGGCGGTTAACGCTTATTTCGAAGCAGATCTCGATAAGGTTATTCTCCAAAATTTGACTGTCTTGCCTGCCGCTGGTGGGGCAATTACCGCAAATGGATTATGGGAAACAGATTTAGCTAATAGTCTCAAGCAGCAAGAAGAGATTGATCTGTCGACAATGCCTCTATCTCTAAACTTGCAAGCAAATCTGCCTGTTAGAGCGATCGCTAAACCCTATGTTGAACTACCTACTAATCTCAAAGTAGACAATATTGTTGCCGAAGGTAATTTAGGTGGTACTTTAAACAAGCCCAAGGGTTTATTAAAATGGCAACTCGATCCTGGAGAGATTGTTAGCCAGGCAATATCGTCTCCTCAACAGAAATCTGAGCAAACGGGGCAAACAAAGCAAGCAAATATCGCCCCCACAAAAATAGCAGCGCAAGGAGAAGTTGTTTACTTCCAAGATAATGTGCAACTGCGGAATACGGCTATCAATGTTGGTGCAAGCACTTCTGCAATAAAGGGAAAAGCTGATTTAAAAGCGAAAACTTGGCAAGGGTCAATCAAAACAGATCCGCTTGTTATTACGCCTTTACTCGCTCAGTTAAACCTAGCAGGTTTAAATTTAGATCGACCCATAACCTTGCAAACAGCCGATCTTGAAGCTAAAGGCAAATTTGATAATTTGACTCCCGAAGGTATTCTGGCAAGCGCTACTGGTACGACTAAACTAGGTCTTAATCTTGATGGTGGTCGCTTAGATGTAAATTCTCAAATCGCCTCAGGAAAAATTAAAGCTACTCTTGATGCGAGCAGACTGCCAATCAATAATTTTGTAGAGGCAGTAAATGTTCCTCTAGAAGTGAAAACAGGCAAATTGGATTTTGTTGGGGAAATAGCCTCAATTTTTGCTGTTAATTCCCAAAAAATTGATACCAACGGCTTTGTCAGTAATTTGCAAGCTGAAATTCTCGCCTCAGACGGTTCGATTCGTGCTGATGGTAATTTGTTGAATAATAATTGGCAAATTGATCTAAAGGGTCAAGATATCAATGCAACCAAAATTGTTACAGCCTATCTACCTGCTCAAAATATCGGTAATGGTTTAGATCGGCTTGCTCTACAGGGTAACTTTTCTGGAGATTTAACTACCTTGCAAAATGAGTCGGTTAGTCTGCCAGTTGATGTTAATAACTTTGCTCTGCAATCTGGACAACAATCCTTGGCAACGAAGGGAGATCTCTTCTTTACCAATTTATTGACTAGCCCTGATCTTGCTCAAGTAGATTTAGAAGTTGAGAGCAATCTGGACTTTGATGCTTTGCCTATTGCTGAGCTGGTATCGGCTTCTCCATCGGTTAATCAATTGTTAGCTGAAAGAGTCGATCTTCGGGGTAAGGCAGATTTTGACGGTCTTTTTCAAGGTAAAAACTTGCTTTCGGATAGTCAAAATTTAGAGAATTACGATCTTACTGGCAGGTTAAGTTTAAACAATTTAGCCTTTAATCAACTTGTTTTCGATCCTTTTATAAGTGGTCAGGTAGATATTCAACCTGAGAAAATTGTTCGTGTTGATTTGCAAGGGCAGCAAGATGTGATTTCGGCGATCGCTGAGCCTTGTTCAATCCAGAACTGTCGCTTGCCCTACTTGCCAACTAGCTTAAATGTGAGTCTTGGTAATAGTGGGGCGAGTAATTCGATAACGCCAATCTCCGTTACGGGCGATCGCGATCAGGCAGATTTTAATCTCGAAATTGGTAACTTTCCCTTGGCATTGTTAAATCTTGCTCCAGCAAAATCCTTCGGGATTGAGGGGGCTTTGGCAGGAAAAGTAACAGGAGCCGTTAGTGCAAATTTGGACACCTTGGCAACTAGGGGAAATATTAATGTTGAAAAGCCAGCGATTGGTCACCTTAATACCAAGAATCTTCAAGCTGATTTTGCCTATGATTCTCGGCAACAACTTGCTTCTGTCGATTCTGCTTCTCTCAGTTTTGGCAATACCCAATATAACTTTAATGCTGGTTTGAACTTAAAGACTGGCGCGATCGATGGTCGCTTAGATATTCCCCAAGCCTATGTTCAAGATATTTTTAGCACTTTAGGCTGGTACAGCATCGAAGATGCTCTAGCCCTATTTCAAAAACCAGAATATATTGATCCTAAAAAAATTGAAACCAAAGAAGTTCTGACTGTTGAAGAATCAATTAGCCAAAAACTTAATTTGCTCAGTGATATTGAAAAGCAACTACAGGCGATCGCTGAAAAACGTCGAGCTAATAGTATTCCTACCGAATTAGATATTCAAGGCGAGTATCAAGGTGAATTTGTTGTCGATGGCACAATCGATAATCCAGAAGTCGATTTCGAGATAGCGGGTAATCAGTGGCAGTGGCGATCTCAAAAGCGTATTTTTGATTTTCAGAACAATTTTGAGTCAAATACCTCTGAGTCAAAGCAAGACAATACGCAAACTATCTCGATTGGACAAGTGTTAGCCCAAGGTCAATTACAAGGTGATACTCTCAACCTAGAACAGGCGAAATTACAGGTTGAAGATACTCTTTTCTCTGCTAACGGTAAACTATCTCCTCGAACTCAAGACGCCAAATTTAAGGTTGATAATCTGAACGTAGATACAATCAGTAAATTTGTTACAGTTCCCGTTAATGTGACTGGCAGGGTTGATAGTGAAGGATCTCTTCAAGGTACTGTAGAACAGCCGAAAGTAGACGGAACGTTAACTATTTCAGATTCGACATTTAATGACGCTCCTCTTCCTATGGCGATCGCAGGTGATTATAGTTACGCTCAGAAAAAACTAAATTTTCAGACTACTGCGCCCTCATTCTTACAAGTTGCCGCAACGGTTCCTTATCCAATTGAGCCAAATACCAATGATCGCCTTACTGCTAGCGCCAAAATTGAATCGGCAGCTTTTGCCTTTTTAAATGCATTTACTGGGGGCAATCTTGATTGGGTTGGCGGCGAAGGTAATGCCAATGTTCAAGCTACTGCCAATCTCGATCTCGCCAGAAATATCCCTATTTATAATCTTAAGACAACAGGTGTTGTCAATCTGGATCAAGCTAATGTCAATTTATATAATCCTTTTTTCACCGCACCTATTCTCGCCTCAGGCAAAATTGCTTTAGACGATCAGTTACTTAAAATCGAAACTTTAAATGCTACTTTTGCCGATAAAGATGTTTCTTTGTCAGGAGTATTGCCACTTTTATCTCCTGTTGCTGGGCTAAATGAGCCTTTACGGATAGATATCCCTGAAGGGAAAATCAAAATTGACAAGTTGTACAAAGGAAAAGTTGCTGGCAATATTGAGCTTACCTCAACCGCGCTGAAGCCAAATATCGGGGGTGAGATCCTTCTCAAGGACGGTAATGCAACTATTCCCAAGGCTGACCCCAAAGTAGTTGAGGCTAAAGTGACAGAGAAGGTTAAGAATTTGGAGCAAAATGTTTTGCTTGCTGATTCAAATACTTCTCCTAATTCTTCCAGTCTTACCGTTTCAAATGTTACTGAAGAATCTTTACTTGTTCCTAATCTAGATGACTTTTTGATTAAACTAGATAAATTTAAAGTCCAACAGTCTCCACTATATAAATTTGGTGTCGATGGACAACTATTGCTAAATGGAATCGCTAATCAACCAGAAACTATTAAGCCTCAAGGAACCATTAATGTTAAACAAGGCGATGTTAGTTGGTTGAGCAATAACTTTACGCTAGTGCGCGATCGCCAACACAAACTCGTATTTAGTCCAACAGAGAGTATTTTTAACCCTTATATCGACGTTCATATGCAAACTGAAATATCAGAAGTTGAGAACGTTAGACAGTTAGATGGGTTGCGGAACGAAGTCCCTGATGATTTATCAAGGTCTAGTCGAACCGAAACTATCAATATCGTCTTGGCAATAGATGGTAATGCCGCAGCCCTTTTGCCAAATCTCAATTCGACCGCAACCAATAATTGTAATATTCGCCCTAATGACCAGCCTCCCCAGAATAATTTCACCTACTCTAAAAGGGAGTTAGATGGCTTGGCTACCTGCATTAACTCAGCCGCTTTTGAAACGGGAAATGCTCGTCAAGTTATTGATAGTCAAGAAATCAGCCTATCCAGTACCCCTAACCGTCGTCAAGGAGAGATTATTAATTTACTGGGAACCCAACTAGTAAATTTTGCGGAAAAACTGCAAAGCAGTGATGGCGAAGAATTAGTGGGTTTGGGTGTAAGTCAATTTGTAGTCGCCCCAATCCAAAGAAGTGTTTTTTACCGCTTAGAGGATGTGGTCGTAGGTACTGGCAAAAAAATCGGTTTGGACTATCTGCGGATTTATCCTAATTTAGAGGGAATTTATGAGTTAAATAGTAATTCATCGGTTAGAAGCACATATGATTATGTCTTTAACGAAGTTAGATTTGAATATCAAAAGAAATTTTAAATTAACCCTTAAACTGGTTTTTGGCGAAGTTAAGCAAGGAAACTAAGATTCATCAGTTTATGATAGTTATCTGTTAGTTTTCTTGAGCGGTAAAACGATATAAAAGTCCTTGATCTTCAAAATCATGATCTTTTGTGACACTGGCAATAATTTTAGCTTTGAGTAGTTTTTGCCCAATCAGAACAGCATTAACCCTAGAAATTTTCAGGTGCATGCAAAGCCAATCAACAGCTTCATTTCCCAAAAAACATTTTTGATAAAGCTTTAATTTATGGCGACGGTTCTTGACCTCAACCCCATTTTTTCCTTGAAGTTGTTGAGCTAATCTTTGTAAATTGATATTTCCTAAAGATTTTGCTTTCTTTGGTAAACTAGATTTTGCTATTGCTTTTGCTTGATAGCTAATATCCTGTTTCCAGATACTGACACTATCTTCTTCCTTAATAACCAAGGTGGGTAATTTAATCTCTTTATTATCTAAGAAATTCTCTCGATAATCTTTAATTGCTTCATCAAATTCACTAACATCATAGTGTTTTTCTTTAACAAAAAAAGATTTATTAAAAAGCAATCCAGAAACCTGATTTTGATCATTATTGCTCTGTTTTATACCAACGCAGTATTGAATCTGATCTTTTGTCAAAATAAACATCTAAATATATTAATCCCCCGCCATAACAACTAATTCTAGGAAAAGCATGGTCTATCTTTCATCGGCTTATGTTTCTCTGATTAAGATCAACTAAATGAAATTATCAGAGTCAGTAATAATACTTAGGCAAAAAAAGTTCCATAACTCATTCTAACCGAAAAGTTATATTCGACAATCTCTCAGATCACTACCTTTGAAATTAAAAAATTAATTGATTGATCTTTATTAATTCATCATAAAAATTAGGATGATCGAATATTTACAGTTGGATATTTTACTCTGTAACAAGTTAGTAATTAATTAAAAAAATAACAAATAGAAAATTTATTTATTAATAGGATTTCAACATTAAATCATCTAGTTCTGCATAGTCGGGCAAGTCAGTTTCAATTGCTTGACCTTTTCTAACGACAATTCGATTGTGTTGGGATCTCGATAGCAACTCGCTATAGTATCTTCCTGGAAAAATAATGAGATCCGCCGCTGTTTCACAAGCAAAGCCTTTACTGCTAGGGAGACCCATAATCTTGGCAGGAGTAGTATTAACACTCTTAATCCAATCGCTATAGGGAGTATCTAAATGAGCAATTCTTACTGATTGATTCCAGACTTCTAGCATGTCAAGATCGCCAAATCCGTAAAAAGGATCGCGAGTATTGTCACTCGCAAACATAACGGGAACTCCTTGTCTCTTCAGTTCATGAATTTTGGTAATTCCGCGCCAATGAGGAGAGCTGTGTTGCTGCCGATCTTGGAGGTAAAGATTGCACATTGGCAAACTAACGATCGCTATGTTTGCTCTTTTGACTAAGTCTATGGTTTGTTCAACAACTTCAGTAGACTGAGTTGCCAGACTACAACAATGACCACAGACGATTTTCCCTGAGAATTGGTACTTAATTGCTGCTGTGGCAATTTTCTGTAAGCAAATAGAATTGGGATCTCCATTTTCATCGACATGAAAATCTAAATCAAGCTCGTTCGCTTCAGCTAGCTCAAAAATATTAGCAATTTGTTCATCAATTCCTGGCTTGCGGTAGGCAACTCCACCTAATATTCCTCCATAGGCTTTAACCTTGTTTACTAAATTTATTCCTGCGGAGGTTTGATAGTAGTCTAAACTTACTAAGCTAACTGCTTGTAGGGTAATTTTATTTTGCCATTGCTGTTTTAAGTCGTTAAACACAGCAAAGCTGATCTCAGCTTGTTCGCCAAAAGAATCTAAATGGGTTCTGATCGCTTTTGTTCCGTGGGCATAGGCACATCTAAGACTAAAATCCATGCGCCTCCTGACATCTTCTCGGTGCCAATGTTGCTGTGAATCTTGAATCGCAGTTTTCAAAGCTGTGCCAAAAGTTCCATCCGAATTTGGCGATCGCTGCCAAATATGTCCTTTATCCAAATGGGTATGAATATCAACAAAGCCTGGTAAAACAATTTTTTTTGCCAAGTCAAATTTGTTCTGACCACTTAAAGGTTGGCTCCCTGCAATCACAACTTGCTTGATTAATCCTCGTTCTATCTGCAAATCAACGAGGCATAAACCTTCTTTTGTAGATGCCTTAAGACCTCGTGCTAGAAGACTTTGAGGAACGTGGGCGTTAGCCAACCAATAAGAATCGGAACTATTGATTAATTTAGCTGTTAAATGCAACTGAGAATTACTACCTAAAAACTGCTATAGAAAAAAATCCAAAACAAATATTAAAACCTAGCTGGGGTACCAAAACATTCCCTTAATTCCTTCTGGATCTACCATGAATCCTAATCGACGATAAAATTCGACTACTTGTGGATCAGCAAACAAAGTAATGTTGCTAATATCTACATTTCGAAGATTCTGAATAGTAAATTGCATCATCGCCTTGCCTAAACCCCGATTTTGGTATTTAGGATCAACTACCACATCCCAGATAGTCGCATTGAATGCATGGTCGGAAGTGGCACGAGCAAAGCCTATTAAAACACGTCTTCCTGCCTTTACTTCCCACATCGAGACAACCAAAAAACTATGCTGAATAGCCTTCTTAACTTTTCTAAGGGGGCGACGAGCCCAGCCAACGCGATCGCAAAGGTCTTCTAACTCATAAAGATCTATATCACGATCAGTACTGAAAACGATTTCCGTTTCAGACGTTGTCGTATTATTAGTAACAGTTAATACTTCTCCATCCAAATCGGAAACAGCATCAGGAGTTATACTTCCCGCACTAGTAAATAATTTTTTCCAAAAGACCATGCTTTATGGCTTTAATTCTTATAAGCCTAAAAATTGAAAAAGACTACAATACCCATCAATCGCTATAGTAGACTATTTTGATCTCAAAAAACACTCTTTATCTGAAAAATTGCAGTTATCGATTCCCAAAATACCAATGAAAAGCTTAAGATAAAAGCGAAATTACCTCAAAATAAGATTTTAAGTTATGTCAGCTAACGTAGAAATTTATACCTGGACTTACTGTCCATTTTGCATTAGAGCAAAAGCCCTCTTGGAGAAGAAAGAAGTAAGTTTTCAAGAACACTGTATTGACGGAGATCAACCTGCTAGGGAAAAGATGGCTCAGCGCGCAAACGGCAAAAGTAGCCTGCCCCAAATCTTTATCAACGATCATCATGTTGGCGGCTGTGATGATATTCACGCTCTTGAAGCTCAAGGCGAATTAGATAAATTGCTTAGCAATTCTGGTACCTAAATCTGTATCTTAGACTTAATCAACATACCTTGAAGAATCACTGTCGATGAAATTAGCATTTATTCTAGATCCTATTTCCAAGCTTGACCCCGGACATGATACGAGTGTCGCTTTAATCGAGGCCGCTCAACTAATGGGGCATCAAGTTTGGATTACTCAAGCTAATCAGTTAACTATTTTGGCGGGGAAAGCTTGTGCTCATCTTCAGTCTGTGACCCTTAAGCCTGTTCGCCTGGTAGATGGTCTTTGGCAGGCAGAGTCAAACTGGTATGAAGTTCAAAACTCGACTTTGATGGCTCTTGAAGATATGGATGCTGTCTGGATGAGGATTGATCCCCCAGTCAATACACCCTATCTTTACGCGACCTACATTCTGGATTTAATTGATCCAGAAAAAACTTTGGTGATCAACTCCCCTAGTGGCTTGAGAAATGCCAATGAGAAAGTTTACGCTTTGCAATTCACCTCGGTGATTCCGACAACGATCGTTAGTCAAGATAAAGGTGTAATCGAGAAGTTTGTTGCTGATCAAGGTGCTGCTGTTTTAAAACCTTTAGGCGGGAAAGCTGGAGAGGGAATTTTATTTTTAAAACCTGGCGATCGCAATTTTAATTCTCTGGTAGAAATTAGTACCAAGCAAGGACAAGAGCCAGTCATGGTGCAAGAGTATTTGCCTGCGGCTAAAGATGGAGATAAAAGAATCATCTTGCTTGAGGGAAAACCGATCGGTGCAGTCAATCGCATTCCTACAGGGAAAGATTTCCGCGGCAACATGGCTGTGGGAGGAAGGGTTGCTCAAGTTGATATTACTGAGAAGGAAAAAGAAATTTGTCAGACCCTAGCTCCTAAACTTCAAGAAGACGGATTATTTTTTGTCGGCATAGATATTATTGGCGGCTATCTGACCGAGGTTAATGTTACTAGCCCTACGGGAATCAGAGAAATAGATAGGCTTAACAACGTCAGTCTAGGCAAAGAAGTTATCGAGTGGTTGGCAGCTAAAATTTAGTTCCTATAAATTAGCTTTTCCACTTGATCAGGGTTAAAAAATTTGAGAAGAAAAACGGAATTCGAATTTTAATGTGAGGACTCTAATTTATTTGGTTTTGAAATGATTAGAAAATCTTCGCTAATTCTATTTCTAATCATTTATCTAGCGTTGTCAACGAAATGTTTCTCTGTTTTTCCTTGGGCTGCTAAATTGAGAAAAAAAACAGACCTAACCCAAATAAGCTCAATGGATTAGGTCTGTTTTTGGTGCCGATAAGCCAATATTTTATCTGCGAGCAATTTCGTGCAACTCTTTCTTCAAGTTTGTTACTAACTCATCGTTTTGTTGTAACCTTGCTACTTTTATTCGACGATTGAGACTGATTTTGAGGTTGTTGAGGTGGGTTTCCTTCGCTTTCTGATCTCTTAACTGGTAGGTCAGAATCCTAAATGCTGAGTCGGGCTGCTGTACCTCGTCTAATCGACAGGTTCTAGCGGCTGCAAAGTAGCCATGTTCAAGTTTGCTGTTACCCCGATGAAACTTCGATTTTAAAGGCAACTGGCTTTTAAGCTTTCGTTTTAAAGAATATTTTTGAGAAGGTTGATTCATCATTTGAACACCAATTTCGAATGCTGATGAGATAGTAGTCCTTGCCATACTGCTTTAATCTTTAGCCTTTGGGATATTCAAAAATAGTTTAAAGCTTTTGGCGTTATTTAAAATGAAACCACTTCCGTACTCATCGCTCATTGCGATTAGGGTTTAGATCCTAGGAGGTAAGTTTTTAATAGCAACTCATTCTCCTTTTGTCTCTAACAATTCGGAACTGGTTGATACATTTAGATTAGTTTTGCTTTGGACTGTGCAATATCTAGGTTATGAAAAATTCCTAAATTTGCGAGGTTCTTTCTAATCCTTATTGTAAGTGATGCCACGGTATTTTAATTGGGAAGAATCATGGCGACGTTGTTGTCTTTTCAAGAGGCGATGAACTTTCCAAGGTGTTCCTCTATATCGACCTCCAATCGACCCTTCTTGAACTGGTAATTCAGTGTGCTTATCTTCGTAGGTACTGCCGTGGAAATGTAGCTTCATGATGTTTGCTCCAACTTTTTATTTGGGGTTAGAAACTTTGTCTTTTCAACATTCTATCTACAATTCCGTAACATACGCTACATTTTCATATTAGTTAATTAACCTTAATGAATAGTAAAGATTTCATGAATTTTTCTTAAATTAAAGCGATTCTACCTAGGTCTAATTCCTTTGTTGAATTAGTGATGCGACCAAATTTTAACCAGTCTATTTCTGAGTAGATCTGTTGAGCAAAAAATCGCACTGTTGATAAAGTTCTTCTAAATTGCAATTGTTATCGAGGACAAAATCAGCTTTTTTTTCTTTTTCTGATAGAGGCAATTGGCTTTTAATTCTCTGCTGAGCTTGTTCTCGCGAAAAATTATTTCTTTGCTGTAGTCTTTCTAGTTGATTGGCTTGAGTACAGCTCACAACCCAGATTTCGGTAACTAAATGAGTTAACTTGGACTCGAAAAGTAGCGGTATCGCTAAGACAATAACTTCATCATCGTTACTTGCTAGTTCTTGCAAAAAGCGATCGCGGACATATGGATGAATTTTTGCTTCTAGCCATTTTTTTGCTTCAGCGTCATTAAAAATGATATTTCCCAAAGCAAGACGATCTAAATTGCCATCATTCAAGCGAAGATTGTTGCCAAAGTTTTGAAAGATGGCTTCTAAAATTGGCGAACCTATCTCGACTGCTTCTCTGGCATAAATGTCTGCATCTAGAATGAGTAAACTATATTTTTTACTTAAATAATTGGATACCGTACTTTTACCAGTAGCTATGCCACCAGTCAGACCGATAATTCTCTTCATCTTTACAATTAGAATTCTTACTTAATCGTTACTTTAAGCTTTTAAGGGGCACTTCATCATTTCTTGAAATTCAAACCCTCTTATTTAAGTAAAATTTATCTAATCGAAATTAACTTCGGATTACACTTAGATTTAATCAAAATTTATTTATTCTAAAAATAGTTTTTTTAATAAAACTTTAAATTAATGAATATCATGTTTAAGACTAAACCATTAGGCGAAGTTCTTTGTGAAGCTGGATTAATATCTAAAGCTCAGCTCGAAGTTGCTTTATATGATCGAGCTAATTACCAAGAAATGAAAATTGGTGAAATCCTTAATTACAGGGGATGGATAGAGGTTCCCACTGCCGATTTCTTCGCTGAAGAGTGGTCTGGCTTTACTCAACAAAAAGAGAAGTATCCGCTAGGTTTCTATTTACAAAAAGCGGCTTTGATAAATAAAGAACAGGTTGGCTCAATTCTTCAGGAACAAAATCAAACCTCTGTTCGTTTTGGTTCTTTGGCGGTATTAAAAGGATTAATAAAACAACAGACTTTAGACTTCTTTCTTGGAAACTTATTTCCTCAAGAAGTAGATAAGTCGTCATTTATTGATGCGAAGATAACTGTCGATGAAGAGCCTAGTAATTATTATTCTCAGGCTCAACTTGATGCTTCGGAAACCATTTTTGAAGAAGAAGATGATGATGATATTGTCTGGGTTGATTAGATTATTTTTGATCTAATAATATTTTCTAAATTGATTGAAAGGAGCGAGTAAGTTTTATTTGCTGATAATTTCATCCACTTTTGCCCATAATTTCTCTAAGTTTATCTAAGTTGGCAATCTCTCTTTTGCAGACCAACAAGAATTATTCTTGTTGGCTCTTGATTATCGATAGCTATTTATTGCAATTGCTACTTCCTCTAATTTTTCTGAAACTTGGCGATCTGCTGGCTCAAAAAATACTAGACCTATATTTGGCAATTTGGTGGAAGAATTATGTTTGTCTGGATTTGGACTTGAACTTGTTTTTGTTTGGCAAGAATATGGGAGTTAATTAAGGTAATCCTGATCAAATAAAAATTTGTTTTTGCCATGCCAATTTTGAGAAAAAAATTATTTATTATTGCTGGATTTTGTTTCTTGTTGATTAATGGGTTTCTTTTTTTATTTTTACGAAGTTCTGTTGATCGAAAAGCGCTAACAAAAATTCCTTTGGTTACTGAGTTGCCAAAAAGTCGTACTAATTATCGTAAAGTTGATAACTCAAGCAGTCTCAATCTTGGGTCGGACAATCTTAGGCAAGCAGAAATAGATTCAAGTCTTAGTGATTTATCAAAGCCGATTAAAATTGGTGGAGGAGGATTCGTCACAGGTATTGTTATCCATCCTCAGTTTCAGGATTTAATGTATGCCCGAACTGATGTTGGCGGTTTATATCGCTGGGACTCTGTATCTCAAAGCTGGGTACAATTGTTGTCTCAAAAAAGTGTTGGGCAAGAAGTTTCACTTTGTATTGAAAGTGTTGCCATAGATTCCAGTCATCCTAATATCGTCTATGCTGCGAGCGGAGCTTTTACTCATGAAAAATTGGGAAATATCCTTAAATCGACTGATTATGGGAAGACGTGGAAGGTCTTAGATCTAACTTTGCCGATGGGTGGTAATGGTCGATGGCGTTGGAGCGGTGAGCGTCTGGCTGTAGATCCTCATGATAGTAATAAGGTTTACTTTGGTTCCCGTACCCAAGGACTTTGGCAAAGTAGCAATGCTGGTGAGTCTTGGACTCAAATTGACACGAAGATTATTCCTATTGGTGAGCGTTTTGGTGATCAGCATAACCAAGCAGGAGTTACCTTTGTTGAGTTCAATCCATCTTCTCCTGGAGTTGTTTTCGTTGGGGTTGCAGGCAAGGGCATTTTTCTCTCGAAGGATGGCGGTCAGAGTTGGCAGCCTTTGACTGGGATTTCTAATTCTTTAATTCCTCAACAGGGGGAGGTTAATGCTTCGGGGGAGCTAATTGTTACCATGTTCGATCCTTTGGAAAATAGTCAAAAGGGCGGGGTGTGGAAATATAGCGGTTCAACTTGGGAAGATATTACTCCCAAAAATGGCGCTAATTATGCCGCTTTAGCTGTTGATCCGAATAATCCCGATAATCTTTTTACAATGTCTTATCCCATGACTCCCAATAGTATTTATCGCTCTAATAATGGGGGAAAGACTTGGCAGACTTTAAAAAGTAAAAAACAGGGGTTGGATTGGCATCCTGATTGGAGTTTTTGGACTTTAGCTGGTGACTTGGCGATCGCCCCTGGTAATTCTAGTCAAGTTTGGCTGACTAACGGTTTGGGAATATGGAAGACTGATGATGGTAATTCTGCTAAGTTAAATTGGTCAATCCAAGTTAATGGTCTTGAAGAAACAGTTGCTTTTGATGCGATTAGCACTCCTGTGAATGAAGCTTCTGGAGACTCTAACTTAATTACCGCGATCGCCGATTTTGATGGTTTTCGGCATCTAGATTTGCAAACTGTTCCTAAATATAGCCATAGCAAAGGTAGTTTTTCTACTACTACCAGTATTAGCTACAGTGCGGGTAATCCCGATTTCCTAGTTAGAGCTAGTTCTAGTCATCATGATTACTCGCAAAATTCTGGTTTTTCAACTGACAATGGATTAACCTGGCAGAATTTCGCTTCAATTAATAATGGTATTCATCCTCAAGATTTGAGTTTTGGGAATATCGCAGTTTCCTCAACTGATACTAAGAATATTGTTTGGCAACCAACTAATTGGGTTGCTCCCTACTACACAAAAGATAGTGGTCAAACCTGGCATAAAATTAACTATTTTGATCAAGAGCTAGAGGGAGGAGCGCATAGCCATCTTTGGAATAAGCAGCAGTCTTTAACCGCAGACCCTATTGCTGGGCAAACATTCTATATTTATCATCATGTTGATGGCAAAGTTATGAAAACCGAGGATGGAGGTGTAACTTGGTCAGTAGCAAATCCAAATAATTTATTACCCTCTCAATGGCAAGATGCCAGCATCAAAAGCCTACCTGGGGTGGAAGGAAATATTTGGGTAAGTCTTGGTGAAGATGGTCTTTATCACTCTAGTGACGGAGGAAGAATCTTTAAGGCGATCGCTGGGGTAGAATCTGCAACTGTTTTTGGTTTTGGCAAATCGGCCCCAGGGAAAACTACCCCAACCTTATTTGTTGCTGGCAAAATTAATAATCAGGTTGGTATTTATGCCTCAACAGATTTGGGGCATAAATGGTTAGAGGTGATCAAGGAAAAAAATTATCTGGGCAAGTTTACCACCTTAACCGGTGATATGAATAACTATGGTCGGGTTTACTTTGGCACAGATGGAAATGGCTATTTTTACGCTGACTTACCTTCTTTCCCTTCAACTTCTCAGTAAACCTTACTCTTATTAGTTTTTTTCCAGTATGTAAAGTAGGTTTGTATGAGTATCCTGGAGCTTATTAAATGTTAAAAAACTAATGGCTTTACTCATTTTACTTGCTGCTGAATAAAGTGATTCCTGATGGTAATAACCATTGATTATTTCCTCGCGAATAGTCCAATTTTGTTCTGAGCAAAATTTTCTGATTCCAGCCTGGGAGACAACCTCATCAAACTCTGTAGGGTAAGGGGTATGTCCTGGTTTACCTAGTTCTTTAAAGTATTTAGCATAAAGTCCGTGTGCCCAAAAGGGGGTAACCTTGGAGAAAAATCCATATACTGTCGCTGGGTCAGGAATTCTGAGGATAATAAGACCGCCTGGTTTTAGCCACTTATCAAAGTTTTGAAGTATTTCTTCCGCTCCATCAATATGCTCCAACACGAAGGAATTAAAAATAACATCAAATTCGGCTTTTAAAAAATCTATTTTTCTGAGATCACCACAAATAGTTTCGTCTAAATCTTTTAAATTATTTTTACGAAAATCTAGGGCTTGAGCATCTAAATCTATTCCAGTTAATGTGTAATCTATTTCACTTAATAGTTCTGCTTGATCCCATTTTGTGCCACATCCTGCCTCCAAAATTTTTAATGATTTGCCTTGGAATTTATTTACTATATAAGTTGCAATAAGCTCTTCTTCTTTTCCCCAACTTTCTAATGATTTTATTTGCTTTTTTGTCGATACCATAGTTAACTATAATTTTATATTTTATTTGTAAGTTTGATAGAAATTTTCCGATGAATACTATGATCCTCGGTTCGATTCACTATCATTGTGAACGTTTTGGAAGGCTAGCCTAAAAACTAAAAGAATATCAACAAAAAGATAATAATTAGTCAATGTTAGATGATGAAGTAACCTCACTGATGCAAATATACTGTATTCGAGATATTGTGATGAACTTTTTTTTTCTCAATCAATTGCTAACATTTACTGTACAAAATTGAACTAGCTAGTTTTTTTAATTTAGTTTTTCTAGCTATTGCTTTTTGGTTAGGCATCAATTGTAGTCTGTCCAAGATTTGTTGCCAACGGTATAACCAATCATGTTTTAGCAGTGAGTTCCTAACATTATTTTTGCTGATTGTCTCCAAAAGTCGAGGTTGTTTATCTAGTTCTGCAATAATTCCTTGGATATTGGATTCATCAAACTTTATAGGAATAACGACTTTGTCCCAATCGAAATAATGCTTAAAGGCATCATTCTTAGGCGTGGATCCGAGCATAACTGTTCCAGAAGCAGCTCCCTCGAAGTAACGATAACCAATTTCAGACTGGTTTTTGGTTAACTGGGGTAAATTTATTTTGGCGCGATGTGTTATGAAATAACGACTATTTTTTAGAATGTTGGCGTTTTGAGTTCGATGGTGATAGTGATTGGCAATTCGATTTTCTGAAGTCTTTAGTGAGTCATAGTGATAGAAAAAGTTTTTGCTTTCAGCTAGTTTCAGTAATGACTCATGGGTTATGTCGGAACGTCTTCCCATGCTACAGATATCGATAGCTCTATTCTGATTGTTTGATTCGGGAGCAAACTTGATCGTATCAATTCCTGGTGCAATGTATTCGCAAGGTCGATTGACTATTTTCTTTACTCTCTCGACTATCTGAGAATGTCCTAGAAAAACATAATCGAAATTTTCTAAAAGTTTTAAGTGGTTTTTAACTAAATCAAATTCATCATGCCAAATTTCCACCAAATAACATACTTTCACCTGACACTTTATTTTCCAGTTATCAAGTAAATTCAGCCAAGCTAAGTTACAAGGAAAGTCGATGATTATGAAACATACTTCATATTCTTCTTCCAAACTTATAGGCTTATGCCAAGATGGTTTGAATTCCCCAAATTTAGAGTGTATTCTTTCAGTTGAACTTTGGAAAACTTTTTTTTTACTCTGTCTAAAAAGTTTATTGCAGGTAAGGATAATAAATGGGCATTTTCAACCTCAAAAACAATATCTTCAAATTCATGTAGGCAAGAATTAAAAACATAATTATTGATCTTTCTTAACGATACAATTAGTGTTCTTGGCTTCTTGTTACTCTGTTCAGATTGAGAAAACATACTGGATACATCTCGATATTTTGTTTATCTAGAATATCTTTGCCAATATGACTTCAACTAGGAATTTAGAGAAAAGAAAGGCTAAAGTTTGAACTCAAAATATTCGAAACATGGATATTCAAGACAGTATTATAATGACATCTTGATTGGACATTACACAAGTTTTTTCTGATTGTTCTCGGTTGAGGAAAAACCCTCACAAAATTTAATTGTTATTCGTGATGCTAATGATTTTTACGATCCGTAATCGGAATTTAACTTGAGGTTGAACAAAAGTAATTGTCTTTGATTTTTAATTGAAAAAGATGCTTATCTTCGAAGATCTTGAAGTAGAATGATGACAGTTGTGACGATTTATAAGATTCTCTTATTTGAATACTCTTATGCTTCGTTGATACTTTACTAGCTAACAGGAATTACTTTCAAATTCATTTAATAGAATTATTATTATGAATTGATCCAAGAAAAATCAGCAACAAGAGTTAGTTTAATTGAGATAGAAAATTCTTGTCTAAAAAACATGATTCGAGAATTTTTTTGCAATTCAAATAATAAATAATTTTTTGCTTTAATTAATAATTGGCAATTATTTCTTATATCTGATCTACTTTTTTTATTCTCTCCAATAATTTAATCCGTAGCCCTTAGATAAATCAAAATTAGCTTTGATTGATAGTATTAAGTCCAGGAAAAAAGAAGCTAAGGCTAAAGGGAAAAGAAGTACTGACTTGCCTATTGGTTTATTTTGAAGACTAAGAAAACGACGTATTAGAATAAAACGCGGAATCAGCCACCAACCCTTTTCTGCGATTCTAGTTTGAATCAAGTCATTAACCCAGTGAGAATTTTGTTCGTTTCTTTGTCTAATTAACTGTCCAATATTTTGAACTTGATTTTTATTTTGAACAAAATTTTCTGCAATTAGATCATTGACTGCATTTCCACAAATTACGGCTATTTCATGTCTTAGAAGACTAAAAATATTTGTATAGGCTACGAAGCTATGGGATGCTTTACTTGCTAAAATGACCTTGTTTGGTTGGGGTGGTGATTGCCATAGATTTGTGACGATCGCATTGTATAGAAAACCGTCTTCGACTAGAAGATTTACTGGTAACCAAATACGGCGCAAAATAGCTGCTCTAGAACAGTAAAGCTGACCGCAGATCCAGGCAGCCTCGTTTTCTCTGGCTTTAAATCCTGATAACTTAGAAATTGATAGCGAGAACTTTTCGGTGAGATTTTTTCTTTTTTTGAGAAAAATATCTTTGATCGGTTTATCGACTGTTACTTGTGCTTGAGAGTCTTTTTGCAAGGTCTCTATCATGGATTGCAAAGTACTCTGGTGAATAAGTTCGATGTCCGTATCCATCACGAAAATATAATCTGTTTTCGGGTTGGATAATTCATGAATTAAGATGTTCCAGGCATTTGATTTTCCTGGTTGCTTAACTTCATGAACTAAATAACTGAGATTGGTGACAGTATTATCTTGGGTCAAATCTGCTAATACTTCTCTAGCGATTAATGCCGTTTCATCATTACAACCGTTGGGAACAACAATTATTTCAATAGCATATTGAGATTGCGCTTCTTGAAGTATGTTTTGCCTGAATAAAGACTTAATCATCCTCTCAATTGACTCTGCTTCGTTGAAAGCTAAGATCCCAATTGTGATAATTACTTGATCGTATTTATCTTTTTCTTCTTTGCTTTTGGTCAGCACGCTCATGATTACTTACTTTGTCCTGAATTTTGCCAAAAATTTTTATTAAACTGAAAAGATAAAAACTATTACTTTTGCTTGATTGTCGGTAATAATACTTAAGTGATTTTAATATATTCCGAGGAAAGATCTTGGTAATATTCCATCTGTTTTCAGTCTTCTTAATTTGAATACCTGAATCTTGAGTCTTTACATTTTAGGGAAAGAAAATCTTGAGGTATATTTGGGGAGAGAAAATTAGAGCTGGAATTTTAAATCTTGCTTTGGCAAGGTTTTGATTTGTCTTTTTTCTTAGCGATCGCAAAATGTTAGCATTTTGCAAAAGCGTTAAGGTATATTCCTTTCTGCCTCGATTGCTTGGCAAACTTTTAAAAATAAAGTTTGCCAATAAATATTGATAGTATTTATACTTTATTTTTTAATTGTCATGAATTTATGAACTTTGCTGACTTAAGGTGATTCAAATTTAAATTAGCTCTTTTTTTCTGGGCGAAATATAATCTTGTGAACCTTTATGACTAATAATTTTAGCTGGCACTCCTGCTGCAACTGCGTTGTCAGGAAGACTTTTATTTACTACTGCATTCGCTCCAATAATTACATCATTACCGATAGTTATTGCTCCAAATATTTTCGCTCCTGGTGAAATAAATACACGATCTCCAATGGTGGGAACACCCATCTTTTCTCCCCTCCCGCCAATCCCAATTGCAACCTGTTGACAAATACAACAGCCACTGCCAATTTTTGCATCGCAATGAATCACAATCCCATAAGGATGGGGCAAGTAAAGTCCATCACCAATTTTTGCAATATTGGGAAATTCACAATTTAAAAAGACAGCTACGAGCAACTGTCCAATGGCGAATATCAATTTTAAAATTTGTCTAAGAATAGGAATGTTGAAATGAAACTTGACCCAGCGACTGAAGCGATATTGAAACGTAATCCATAATCCTGGTTTAGTTAACAACATAAATAATGGATGTCCGTGATCAGCGACTAAATATCGTTTAATGTCTTGACCATAAGAGAAAAGGGTTTTTAAGAAAATTTGCAACATTCGATTAGAGGTTTAAATTAAAAAATATAATTTAGCTATGAGTTACTGAGAGAAATATATAAATTTAAACTGCTATTTTTTTACTACTAGCATTAACTAATTTAATGAGAAGAAGTGGTGATTTTTTGGGTTTTAGGTGATTTCAAATTGTTTTTGGCTGTAATTTTTATTCGAAGATTTTTTTCCTCTAGTAGCTAATATTTTGTGCTTCGGTAATATCACTAAAATTGATATTTTTAGTAATAAAACATAGTGATGTGTGAGAACAGAACTGCTCTAATTATGCCAAAACTGTTATCGTTATGTCACTTTTTTGCGGTTTTTCCTGTTTTCAAGTTCTGAAAATTTTCTAGAAAATGAAGAGAAATTACTTGATTCTTTCTTTCTGTCAAAAATTTAAATCTTAAAAGGACTGTAATCCTGTGATGATTAAGATCTATTTTGAAACTTGGCGACAAGATTGTTTCTGTTGTTGCTAATCTAATTGACTTGATAAGTATGAAAGGGTTGAATTCTCTAGATCCCAGTTTTATTGATGGTTCTGTAAGGGCGAAAAATTTAACTATATTTGGGTTGTAGCTATGTTGCTAGAGTATTTGTATTTTGGAGTAGAAAGCTTAATTAAATCAACAGCAAACTTATTAAAATGCTTTAGAAATGTTATTCATTTGTCAAAAATCTTCGACATAGGTCTGAAACTGTTGTCTATCGAAACCTGTTTAGAAATGCTATCAAAAGTATAATTAAACATCTCTATTTCTTCTTGATACTTTTGCTCAACAAGTAGAATAGATTTGTGATCATATTCTTGTCGATAATCCCGTTTTTTGTTTTTAAGTTTATGAGGAAGCTGGATGTTTTGCACATTTAACCGCTGACAAACTTCTACAAAATCTTCATTTAGATTCTCAAATCGACAAATATAGTCTAAATCTACTTTGCCTGAGTAGTTTTTAATCCAATATGTTTGTGGCTTTAATAAGTAAGTATCCAAATGCCGGGATACAAATTGATTAAAGCTTAGATCTTTTGTTGCACCGATATCATTTCTATGAATCTTATCTTTCATGATATTGCGATAGCAGGAAAAAACCCTATCCCAGGGATTTCGTATAACTGTAAATTTGAAATAGCTTCGATATTGTTCTGGTGTTACCGTTAACTGATTATTGATATTGCTATGTTTTTGATATCGATACTTAATGGATTTTAAGAACTCAACAATATTTTCTTGAGAAGCGAAAGCTTTTAGGTGTGAAAAGGGATTTTGTAACATTCTCACTGTTCTGTGATCCTGACCTTCTCTGTCAGAGATAGCTTTTTGGGGTGACCAATTATCAAAATGTCCAAATGCAGTTTCTATACTTGTTCCTGCTGTTTTTGGAATATGTATAAATATACATTTATGCTTGTGAGATATCATTTGATTCTGCTAAATGCTATGGAGAATATTGTAATATAAATGCCTTGCGCAAGAATCAAAAACTGTAATTTTTTACAGTTAAATTACAATTAATTCAAATCTATTTCGGAGTAAAATTTACAAAAGAGATAAGATTGTAAGGTGATTTTGTGACATTTTAAAAATAAATATTAGAGAACAATCCTTGCTCTATTAAGTAAGAAGTATTGATGCTTTTTATGAGATTTAAAAAATATTGCAAATAGATATAAACATCTATGCAAATGACTATTTGATAAAAAACTAAAGTTATTTCGAGTCAAATAATTCCATGTACTGATTTGTTGCTTGTCGAAGAGAAAACTTAGATGCTCTTTCTTTTAATACTTGTGAATCTAGTATTTTTGGAAGAGTTGTAATAATTGCTTGTGCTAGGCGATCGCTGTCTCCAACTTTTACTAGTTCCCCAAATTCTCCATCAGCCAAAATTTCAGCAGGTCCGCTGGGGCAATTTGCAGAAACAACTGGCGTTCCTGCTGCCATTGCTTCCACCAAGACATTGCCAAATCCTTCCCAAACTGAAGACAGAACTAATAATTTTGCCTTTGACATAAACATATAAGGATTATCAACAAATCCAAAGAGAGAAACATCCGATTCAATCTTTAATTCTTTGATTAGAGATTCGAGCTGTTCTCTTTCTTCTCCTTCCCCCAAAATCATTAAGCGAGAAACTTGCTGCTGACGAACAGTTGCAAATGCTTTGATTAGAGTGGCAAAGTCTTTTTGCTTGGTAAGTCTGCCTACTCCCAAAATCACTGGAGGCTCACCTTCCTCAAACCAAGGATGCTGAAAATCCTCTTTGATTTTACGATTTAGCTCATCATCGACGATGGGATTATAGATGACTTTGATTTTATCTTCTGGTAATCCTATGTCAACTAGATCTAACGCAACACCTTTTGAGACTGCGACAATTTCATCTGCCCAAGGATAAAACCATTTAGCAAATTTCGCAGTTAGTTTACGTTTGATACTGTCACCATAACGAGATTCAATCGATAATTGATTATGGACAGTGACAATTGTTTTTGGTGAAATATTTCGCCAACGCTTGAGCCAAGCTGCAATTACATTAGTATCTAAGGCAGTTAAAAGCGTATGCGGTTGTTCTTGTTTGAGATAATCA
>CALKUU010000210.1 GCA_937996665.1 uncultured Xenococcaceae cyanobacterium
ATCAGCGTATATTCTAGCTTTAATCAAAAATCATCAAACATGAAAAGCCGTAAATTTTTATTCTTAGGCAGTCTTTGTAGTTACCTTACCCTTTTTTGCTTACCTGCTTTGGCAGATCAATGTGCCTACATCAGTAAAGAAAAAGCGATCGCTGCTATCTCTAGGCTAAGTTTAAACGATACAATCTACAATCTATGCGAACCTTGTGGAGATAAGATTGCTGAGCCAAGTTTGATTTTTGATTTAGGGGCTGCCACAGTAGATTACAAAAATTACTGGCAAGTTATGGTTAATGGCAAAGGGATCGATTTGGCGTATGTTTTTGTTGATTCTGGGTTAGATGGCAAGTTGGTTAACTTAGCGATCGCTTCTGATTGTGAAGTAACTAGTGTAAGTGCCACTATCGATTTGGAAAAATTAAATAAGTAAGGCTTCGCTTGAAACCGTTATCCCCAAATCTCGGTTAAATCAACGTTTAAGCCAGGCATGATATTTTCTCCAGAGAGATTGGCAGGATTTTTTAACACTTCTTTTTCTTGACCTTGACGATAGATCTCTACTTGCTTAGTATCAGGATCAATTAGCCAGCCTAAAAGTACTCCACACAGCTTATACTCTGTCATCTTTTTTTGCAGAATTTGAAGATCGTCAGAGGGAGATTTTAGTTCAATTGCAAAATCTGGGTCGATAGGGGCGAATTTCCGTTTTTGCTCTTTGGTTAAAGCATTCCACTTCGCAATAGTTATCCAGCTAACATCAGGCGATCTCACTGCACCATTAGAAAGCCGAAAGCCACCTGAAGAGTCGAATACTTTTCCTAGTTTGCTAGATTTGTTCCAGAGCTTGACTTGAAAGATTAGCTCAGAGTTGCGGTCGCTGGTTTCGCTACCAGTAGGAGACATAATTACTAGTTTTCCGTAAGCATCGGTTTCTAGTCGGCGATCTGGGTTATCGCGCGATAGTCTTTCGAGATCGCGATCGCTGATTGGACTAATTATCGATGAGAGATTAAGAATTTGCATCTTTGGAATTAATAATCAGAAAGTTATTAACCTTACTTGGAAGTTGATCTGGTTTGGTTACAACCCTGTTATTTTAATCTTAATCGATAGGAGAGAAGCGATCGCATTATAAGCACAGTACTTTAAAATAGAGAAAAAGAAGCCTCAAACATTATGGTTCAACTCAAGCCCAGGTTTCACAGCTTTGAAGAATATTTATCCTATGACGATGGATCAAATAAGCTCTATGAATTATTCAATGGGGAATTGATTGAAGTGCCTCCAGAATCAGGGAAAAACGTTCAGATTGCCAATCGTCTTTTTTTAACTTTTGCTCTTTTGCTGGGAACAGATCGAGTGAGGGGACATGGGTTAGAACTGGAAGTAAATGGCGAACCGAGAAATCGCTATCCTGATCTAACTATTTTGCGTGAGGAGCATATTAAACAATTGAGTAACCGCAATACCATTCGCTTGAGTATGTTGCCTCCTTTGTTGGCGGTCGAGGTGGTTAGCCCAGGGGAACTTCAGAGGGATAGGGACTACGTTGCTAAACGCCTTCAGTATCAAGACTGTGGAATTCCTGAATATTGGATTATCGACCCTGATGCTCAAACGGTTTTGATTCTTGGTTTGTCTGCTGGTAGTTATGAAGAGATTGGTATTTTTAGTGGTGAGTCTTTGTTGCGATCGCCTCAGTTTAAACAATTGAATCTTACCTCAGCTCAAATTTTCGCTTAAATTTATCTTGGCGTGTTTATTAATTAGCTAATTTTGCAGAATTCTTAGAACCATCATGTCTCTAAAAGAACTTGAAGATCAATTAAAAAAGTTGTCCATCGACAAGAAATTGCAATTGGTTAAAACTCTTCTGAGTTCTATTCAAGAAGACACAATAACCAAAGCAGAAGAAACCGAAAAAATATATCCACTCCGAGGATTGCCGATCACAATTAGTGATGACTTTGATGAGCCGATGACTGAATTGTGGGAGTCACTAGCTGAATGATTTTACTTCACGCTCATAGCTTTATTAATTAATTCTTGCACCCGAGTTTTAGAAACCTTTTTTCAGACCACAATCACAGAATTTATTTTATTTATAAAATTTGTCAATCAAGCTTTCGAGTATAACCCCATTTTGATTTGGCTCATAGTTTTCATCAAATCCCGTGATATCTAACCTGTCTAAGCAAATATCTCTAATTATTTCAGCTTCATCCTCGGACACAATGATTCCATATTTATCACCTTCAAGATGGCAATAATTATGAATTCTATCCAATAAACCAGCAGGTAAAATATTCGCTAAACACAAATAAGAGTATTCCTTTTCTGTCAAGAAAATATTCATATATCAAATTTTGTACAGCAGCATATTTCCTAGAAATATATCTGTAGGATAGGTAGAAGAATGAAGCCCATCATCCTCAAATTTGAATAATGTTGGGTTCGCTACGCTTAACCGCAATCTATGTTAACTGATCAAAAAAGGTAGGCATAACACCTACCTCAAGTACTTAATATTGTTTCACCAATTGACTAATTAAATCTCAGCCAAAACGGTTTTAGCTGCGGCCAAAGTCGCATCAATATCCGCTTCAGTATGAGCCAAAGAAGTAAACCCAGCCTCAAACTGAGAAGGAGCAAGATAAATTCCCTGCTCTAACATGCCACGATGGAAACGACCAAATTTTTCGAGATCTGAAGTTTTGGCATCATCATAGTTATGGACATTTTTACTAGTAAAGAACATCCCAAACATCGCACTAATCTGATTACCCACGACTTCATGACCTGCATCCTGAGCCACTTGCAACATCCCAGTTGCTAACTTGCTAGTAATGGTATCTAACTGCTCATATGTACCAGGTTTTTTAAGCAATTCGAGGGTCTTAATCCCTGCTGTCATTGCCAAAGGATTTCCCGAAAGAGTTCCTGCTTGATACATAGGGCCAGCGGGAGCAACCATTGCCATGATGTCGGCGCGACCACCATAAGCACCAACAGGAAGACCACCACCGATGACCTTACCCAAAGTAGTTAAATCGGGAGTTACGCCAAACTTAGCTTGCGCTCCACCATAGGAAATACGGAAGCCAGTCATAACCTCGTCAAATACGAGTAAAGCACCGTATTCTTGAGTTATTTCTCTCAAACCTTCTAGGAAACCAGCATCAGGGGCAATAAAGCCAGAATTACCGACTACAGGCTCTAAAATTACTCCAGCGATCGAGTCAGGATTGGCAGCAAAAAGGGCTTTAACCGCTTCTAAATCGTTATAGGGGGCAGTTAAAGTGCTGTTCGTAGTGGACTTTGGTACCCCAGGGGAATCTGGTAAACCAAGAGTTGCCACTCCAGAACCAGCCTTAACCAAGAACATATCAGCATGTCCGTGGTAGCATCCTTCAAATTTGATAATCTTTTCTCTGCTAGTAAAAGCTCGCATTAAACGCAAGACGGACATACAAGCTTCTGTTCCAGAGTTAACAAAGCGCACCATTTCAATGCTAGGTACTGCCTCAATTACCATCTCGGCGAGGACGTTTTCTAATAGGCAAGGTGCGCCGAAACTAGTCCCTTTTTGTAATGCTTCTTGCAGTGCTGCCAAAACCTCAGGATGGGCGTGACCACAGATCGCAGGCCCCCAGGTGCCGACATAGTCAATATACTTATTACCATCT
>CALKUU010000211.1 GCA_937996665.1 uncultured Xenococcaceae cyanobacterium
TCTATAACTCCCAAAATATTCATAATCGTGTAAGTGCCTCATGCAATTTATTGATTTAGCCAAAATAGAGGTTCAAGCAGGAAACGGTGGGGATGGCATGGTTGCATTCCGCCGCGAGAAATATGTTCCTGCTGGGGGGCCTTCTGGTGGTAATGGTGGTTGGGGTGGCTCGGTGATAGTTGTGGCAACCGAAAAATTGCAAACCTTGCTTGATTATCGCTACGCCCGTTTGTTTAAAGCAGAAGATGGGGTTAAGGGTGGTACTAGCAATCGCACTGGGGCGAATGGCAAAGATCGTATTATTGAAGTTCCCTGTGGGACGATGATTTATGACTTGGACACTGGCGAGTTAATTGGTGATCTAGTTACCGAACAACAATCTATCTGTGTTGCCAAAGGTGGTAAAGGTGGACTTGGGAATAAGCACTTTTTGAGTAATCGCAATCGCGCCCCAGAACATGCTTTGCCAGGACTTGAGGGGGAATATCGAAATATCCGTTTAGAACTAAAACTTTTAGCCGAAGTAGGCATAATTGGCTTGCCCAATGCAGGCAAATCAACGCTGATCTCTTCCCTCTCTTCTGCTCGTCCCAAGGTTGCAGACTATCCTTTTACAACTCTTGTCCCCAATTTAGGGGTTGTTCGTAAACCTTCAGGGGATGGCACCGTGTTTGCAGATATCCCTGGCTTAATTGCTGGTGCATCGGCGGGGATTGGTTTGGGTCACGACTTTTTGCGTCATATCGAAAGGACGCGGATTCTCTTGCATCTGATTGATAGTACCGCAGAAGATCCGATCGCCGATTATCAAACTATCCAAAAAGAATTAGAAGACTACGGGCAAGGCTTACCAGACAAGAAGCAAATAATTGCTTTTAATAAAATCGATAGTGTTCCTGACTCAGATCTAGAGCTTTTGACCGAAGAGTTAGGTAAATTAACCTCAGTGCCAATCTATAAAATCTCGGCAGTAACTCGCAGTGGGTTAGATACTTTGTTGATCAAAATTTGGCAAGAGCTTGATGAAGTAAGTAGCCGAGAAAAATAGGTAACGAGTAAGCTCTCAGACTGGATTTTTGGACTAGATCTCAGCTAGGTATAATGGGGTCAAACTTTAACACCCCCAAAATCCTTGCTTGAACTACACTGCCACACCACTTATTCTGATGGCAAACTAACCCCAACTGAGTTAGTCAACAAAGCTGCACTCTCTGGAGTCAAGGCTTTGGCGATTACAGATCATGATACTTTAGGCGGTTGGCAAGAAGCGATCGCTGCTGCCCAATCTTTAGAGATAGAAATTGTGCCTGGAGTGGAGTTAAGTACAGTTTATAATGGGCGATCGCTGCATATTTTAGGTTTCTATCCGCAAGAATCCCTCCTAACAGAGCCTTTACAAGAGCGTTTAGCAGGAAGAAAACGCCGAGCTGTCCAGATGGTCGCGAACCT
This sequence comes from uncultured Xenococcaceae cyanobacterium, assembly GCA_937996665.1. Taxonomy (GTDB): domain Bacteria; phylum Cyanobacteriota; class Cyanobacteriia; order Cyanobacteriales; family Xenococcaceae; genus Hyella. The sequence goes on from CALKUU010000211.1 coordinate 1,450, forward strand.
GCGAGAAATGGGTTATGACTTGGAGTTACCAGAACTCGAAGGGAATATGGCTTTAGGTAGACCCCATATTGCCCGTGCCATGTTGGAAGCCGGATATGTGCGATCGATGAAAGAGGCTTTTGCTCGGTTTATTGGGGAAGATAAACCTGCTTATGTTCATTACGAAAAGTTTTCTAGTCAAGAGGGAATTGAGTTGATCAAGTCTTGCAAAGGTGTTCCTGTCTGGGCGCATCCTTATCTATTTCGGGGTGGTAAGGTTGAGGAGGTTTTACCAGAATTAGTTGAGGCGGGGCTGATGGGAATAGAGGTTTATCATCCTGATTGTTCACCAAGTCAACAGCAAAAGTTACTTGATTATTGTGAACACTACGGGTTATTAGCAACTGGTGGGACTGACTATCATGGTGAGGTTGCAGGCAAGACGAAGGTTAAAAATCAGCTCAATCACTTTCAATTACCATTGACTATGTTGGATTCGCTTAAACAAACAGCAGAAAGACAAATTTGATTTGTTAATTATTAAACTCAACATTGGAAATAAGTCAATTATTTGAGGAAATTATGTCAAATTCGATAATAGTAATTTTCCCCTATAGATATCAAGATATGTGGGTTTTTGATGATAGCAAAGTGGGCTTAATACAAGAGCCTTTTGTGAGTGGAATGCCTCAAATAATTGATAAGTTAGTTACTGAGATTGAAAACGCTGATCAGGGCTTTAAACTATTAGCTTCAAGTACTCCCTTCCCTGGCTTTCAGATCAAAATGACTTGGCTAAATGAAGAATACCAAGGGAATTGGTACTATTGGAAAGAAGAAGATCAAAAAGGTTGGTTATGTCCTGCACTTCTCAAATATTTTGATGAACCTCCCAATGAACTATTTTGTAAAGCGGAAAAAATAGATCGCTGATTGGAATGATTGTTAACTTTATTCTGGCAACCTAATAATTTTATCAAGAGTTTTTTTTCTCCAATCTTCGTGTTCTCCTGTTTATACAGAAGCGATTCTTATAAGTTTGTCAGAATTAAGAGTTAAGATTGCCCCCAGAATTGGGAGGACAATGGGTCAAAGTCAAGAAATCGAATGTAAACAAAGTAACTTTGCAGATCTCCTCTGAATGAGTTGCAAATTGAATTAAATACTATTGGCGATCCTGATAATAATTTTTTGATGTCTAATGGTATAAACAAAGTTTGCCTAGTTAAACGTAAATTGATTTACTCATGAGTCTAATAACTAATAATCAATCTGCCTCAAACGTACAGTTGCAAATCGCTCCAGAGTTATCTGTGCAAAAATGGCTTAATGTTGATGAACCATTATCCCTCGAACAACTGCGAGGTAAGGTTGTGGCAATCTTTGCTTTTCAGATGTTGTGTCCTGGCTGTATTGAGCGTTCTATTCCCCAGGAAAAGCGAGTATATCAAGCCTTTTCTGCTGAAGAAGTAGCGGTTTTAGGCTTACACTCTGTCTTTGAACATCATGCAGCTATGGAAGAGGTATCGCTGAAAGCTTTCATGCATGAATATCAGGTTGCTTTTCCTGTAGCAATAGATCTTCCTTCCACAATTGAAAATAATCCTGTCCCTGAAACGATGCGAACTTATCGTAATCAAGGAACGCCAACATTGATGTTGATTGATCGTCAGGGTTACTTACGAAAACAAAAATTTGGTCATGAACAAGATTTAGTATTAGGAGCGGAGATTATGGCTTTGTTACGAGAAGAGAAAAGCCACTAGTCTAATTGATCTATTCAAACAAGCAGCAGAAAGATAAGACCAATGAATACACCTTCTGTAATTTCAATTCAGGTAGGCTTACCAAAAAACCTTGGTGTAAAAGATGCACCTGATCGGATGGATCGACCCTGGACAACTGGGTTTTTCAAAAATCCTATTGAAGGCAAAATTTGGCTTGGTTCGACCAATCTGATTGGGGATGGTCAGGCAGATCTAGAAAATCATGGTGGAGTCGAAAAAGCAGTTTTAGCCTATGCAGCAGAACATTACCCTATCTGGCGAGAAAGTTTGCAATTGCCAGAATT
>CALKUU010000212.1 GCA_937996665.1 uncultured Xenococcaceae cyanobacterium
CCCAAAGACAACTAGCCATTTTAATTCAACCAATTAATAATGCGATCGCTTCCGGGACAGTAACGATCAACTCACAAACCGCTTATATCGAAGCAACTTGGGGTTTGGGATATAGCCTCAAACAAGGAGAAGTAGATCCAGATCGATACAGAATAAATCTAAGTTCAGAACAGAATACTATCAAAAGCATTGGCAGTAAGAGACGTGGTTATCATTTAGTAGAAAAACCATCGTTAGCAAATACAACAATTGGTCTAGAAGCCTACTCCCCAACTAAAGAAAATCAACAAAGAAGTGTACTATCGCAGCAACAACTTGAGACACTCACCACATTAATCAAAAAAGTTACTAATTCACAAGCTTCAATTGCATACTTGGAATGGATTTTGGCAACTGAAGTAGATCAAGATCAGAATTATGGGGGTTTTGTCATCACCCAGCTTAATTCTCAAGCACCTAACTTACAAGAGGCATGGTTAACTCAGGAAAATCAACAAAATATAATTTTAAAAGGTATTCCAGCCTCTCCAGGAATTGTTACTCAACAAGTTTTTGTCTTTCAATCGTTAACAGATAGTATTGACAGCCTTAAAAAAAATATTATCTTGGCAACTAAATCAGTTGAGCCTCAACACATCAATTTACTGCCAAATTTGGCGGGAATTATCACCGAACAAGGAGGTGCAACAAGTCATAGTGCAATTATTGCTAGAGAGTTAGGAATCCCTGCTGTTGTGGCAGCTAAGAATGCTACTTCTCTTCTCAAAACTGGCAGTTTAATAACTTTAGATGGAACACAAGGTATTGTTTCTAATCCCGATATTGTTGCCGACTCTCAACAAGCTGACAATAGTCAAAACAACAAGCCTAAACAAATCCCTGTCCAAGAGACCCAGCAACTACCAGCTTCGCCAATACCCCTGGCGACTAAATTGTTAATCACAATAAGTCAATTTAGCTCTATTGAACAGGCAAAAAAATTACCGATCAAGGGGGTTGGTTTATTGAGAAGTGAATTTATGTTGATGAAAATGCTGTCAGTGCGATCGCTCGATGATTGGCTACAGCCTCAGCATCAACCAGTGTTACTCGACTATTTAATTGAGGTTATTGGTAAGTTTGGACAAGAATTTTCGCCAAAACCAATTTACTATCGATCACTAGATTTTCCGCTTGGTAAGACAAATCAAGATAATCCTCACCAGAGTCACAGAGGAACTTATGCCTATCTCCAAAATTCAGCCTTTTTTGAATTAGAGCTAACCGCATTAGCCAAGATTATGGAACAAACGCCAAGCAATATAAAATTGATTTTGCCATTTGTAAGGAGTCTTAGAGAGTGGCAGTTTTGCCAAAATCTAGTTCGACAGTCAGGCTTAACTAAATATCCTAATTTTCAGTTATGGATTATGCTGGAAGTCCCATCACTAATCTTTATGCTTCCTGAGTATATCGACGCAGGAGTACAGGGAGTAGCAATTGGTATGAATGATTTAACCCATCTTCTCCTGGGCATCAATCGAGAACATACAGCTTTAAATAAGCAAAATCTAACCGGTAATTCTCTAGCGATCGAGAGAGCAATTACCCAAATCATCCAGATAACCAAAGAAAATCGCATTCCTTGCTCTATCTGCCTTTCCGATCAAGGTGGCAATCTTGAGTTCCTAGACAAATTAGTTCGTTGGGGAATCAACATGATTTCAGTTGAACCTCAATCGGTTGTAAATATCCACAACCAAATTATGCAAGCAGAAAGAAAACTAATTGAAGATTTCTAATTACTAATTTGTTCTTCTTCTGGCTGCGGAGAATCAAACAAAACCGAATTCATATAAAACTCTGCCCACTCAGAGCCAAAAGCTTTCTCAAGCACACGACGAGTTTTATCATTTTTTTGCTGTTTATTACAGTAATATTCTTGCCCGGCTAAGTATAGTTCTTGCTGTTGGGCAGAAACTGGCTGAGAAGCAATCCCCTGACGACAGTGAATCCGCAGCATATCTTCGGTATAGTGAAGAAAATCTTGCTCTTCTTGAGCATTGTTAGGACGAATAAATAAACAATACTCAGAAAAAATATCTGCCCAGGGAGGGAGTTCTCGATGTTGAGAGAATTTTTCTGGGTTGAGATTCTTTAACTCTTGCTCATAATCGCTAGACAGAGTTTTTTCGGGACTAGTAGGTGACAAGTCAGCGATCGCGGCACTAATTCCAACCTTGCTCGCAACAATATCACAACCAAACATCGGTAAAGGATATTCTGGACGAGGAAACATAACACAATGAAGAATATCCAAATTCTTACCGACTTTGGCTAACTCCAAATGCATCTTGCGAAACTCTCTGGTTTGATAGCAACGATTTTCGATCCTTAGTTTTTCGCCTTCTAATTTTCCTTCTACGTAACCCAACCCTTCAGGAAGAGTATACAGCTCAAGCTCTAAGTGTTCTTGCCATAGTTGAACAATCGAAGTCGCAAGTTGACGAATCAGAGGATGTTGTTCTTGGCGCAATGAAGGTTGAGAAGGTTGTAGCATTCCAAATAAAAAAGTTTTAATATCAGAAACTTTCGGAAAAATGTCAAAAGATATATCTATAAGATAACGATATACTTAGACAGACTTCTTTGATCTATATAGACAGTAATCTTAATCGATTTTGCGGGGCAGTTTAAAGTATGTTTGGCTTAGGTTTACCAGAAATGATGATTATTGGATTAGTAGCGGTATTGGTTTTTGGCCCAAAAAAAATTCCTGAAATTGGTGGAGCCTTGGGTAAATCTTTAAGAGGATTCAAAGAGGAGCTAGATAATCCAGACGATTCAGAGGAAAATCAAAAATAGTTGACTGAACAAAGATCATCCTCGTCAGCTTAGGGGTGAAAGCATTGATCAGAAGTAAGTTACTGTTTGGAGATGACCAATCAATCGGCTTTGGGCGGAAATATCCCTCCAGCGATCGCCACAATAGGGTTAGCAAAAAGATATCAACATCAATTTGCAATTAAAGCTCTTAATTTGACTGTTCCTTCAGGCACGGTTTTAGGAATCTTAGGAGCAAATGGGTCTGGAAAATCTAGTCTAATCAAACTGCTGGCAACAGCAGAAGTACCAACCAGAGGTCAAATATATTTTCATGGAGATCGCCTCGTTAAAAACTCTAGTCAACTCAGGTTGAGAAAACAGATTGGTTATCTGCCTGAGCGAGAAGAATTTGACAGCGCTCTATCTGTAACTGATTACCTTAGCTATTTTGCGAGTCTTTATCAAATTCCTTTTGCTCAAACTAAAATACGTGTCTACGAAGTTCTCGATTGTGTCGGTCTTGCCCATCAGCACCATAATTTAATTGGTAACTTATCCCAAGGAGAACAAAAAAGACTTAGTTTAGCTAGAGCAATTATCCACGAACCAACTATCCTCTTGCTAGATAACCCTTTTCCTGGTCTAGATAAACCAGCACAGGATAATCTCTACAATTTATTAGCAACGCTAAAAGAAGCAGGAATGACGATCATCATTTCTGCAACAAGCCTAACCAAGTTAGTCAAAATCTGCACCATGATTAATGTCATCGAATATGGATATTTAACTGGCAGTATAGATCCTCAAAAACTTAAATTTAGAGATGGGCATTTAGCTCAACTCGATTTAGATCATCTTCAACTTGATCCAGAGATCGCTAAATTAGTTTCCTTCCTCGATAACCCCAGTACTAATTTGCAACAAGAGATTTAGCCTCAGATATTGCAACCTAATCAACCAATAAACTCAAGCCAGTAATGTAAACTCCAGAGTTAAACTATGACACAGCTAACTAGGTATCAATTTAAGTTGGATAAGCTAGTTCAAATCAGCCCTCAATTGGCTCAAGAACTTAAAACTAGAGTCAAACTAACAAACACTTTAGCTTGGTTAGGAGTCGCGATCGCTGGGCAATTTGCGTTAGTGATTTTGGCGTTAGGCAAACTACCAGATATCAGCAGCGACAAATATCCACAGATTGGAGAGCAATTTAGTCGTTATTGCACAGGCGCAATCACTCACTTACAGCATCCTCAACAACAGCTTGTATGTCTCCAAGATTTCAATAACCACTGGCTGATCAATTGGCAACTATTTTGGTTTGATATCTTTGCCATCATTAGTTTTGTTAGCATTGCTTTGCTAACCATGGTGGGAACTTATCTCATCATGCGTAATCTGAGGCAAGAACAACAGCAAGGAACTCTCCAATTAATCACCCTTGCCCCTCAGCCTGCAATCAATTTTTTTATCGGTAAAGTCATTGGTGCGCCGATCCTGCTCTATATTTTTATTGCCGCAGGGTTGCCATTACAGTTAGTTGCGGGCTTACAAGCAGGTATCCCTTTATCCTTACTTATTGCCTTTGATCTAGCAATTATCGCTAGCTGT
>CALKUU010000213.1 GCA_937996665.1 uncultured Xenococcaceae cyanobacterium
GCTTAGCAAATTGAAGTTAATCACTAAAAAATGTGATTAGTCTCTCTGTGCTTGATTCCTAAAAAAGCTATGCTAGTTAGTAGAATCAGCTCCACTAAAAAACAGCGGACAAAGTGTTTTTAGTTAGAAATAATCAATAAAATTTTACTCAGGTGGTTTACAGCTAATTTTTGGTAGCCACAATGGTTCGATGCCGAGGATCACTAGGAGTTGTACTTTGATGTTTAAACCCATTTTTCTGTAGAGATTCCTCTACATTGAATGTGTAGTAATCATCGCTCCAAGGTTCGGTACTTTTCATCAGAGTAAATAAGGCTGGAGGAAGATTTTGAATTACAGGTGAACCTGGATCATTATCAACGATCGCCAGTACTCCATCAGGACGTAAAATTCGTCTAACTTCTCGAAAAATAGCTTCTGTGGCAGAGCGAGGCAATTCATGAATGACAAACTGCAATGTCACTAAGTCAAAAGAATTATCCTCAAAATCAGTTGCTTCTGCTTTGCCATGAACCCAACTAATTGTTTTGTTCGCATCTCGCTTACTAGCTACTGCCAACATGTAAGCAGATAAATCTAAACCAACTGTTCTAACCTCAGCATCTTGACTGTTTAAATAAAAATTATGTAGTTCTTGGGTAGAGATCCCAATCGAGCAACCAACATCCAAAATGTCCTGAACAGGTTTTTTCGTATATGGTTCGATTGTCTGATGAAAACTACTTCTTAAACGTTTTTGCGCCGCTTGCCAAGTTAATCCTGGCTCATTTTTCCATACTCTTAGACCCATCGAAAGAGTAGCAGATTCAGCCTCAAAAGCTGCTTTCCAGCATAAGTTTCCTTCTGGATATGCATGGAAGGGAACTTGATAATAGTCTGGATAGGTCAGGTTAGGATCGGCGATCGCATCGTACAGTTCTTGAACCCCAGATCTCGCTAGTTCTTGGCAGTTCTTGCGCCAAGGGATACCGTTCTTTTCCGCCGTTTTGATTAGTATCTTCCGTGCTTGATACTTCATGATGCTATAGACAGGTTTGATCTTAATCAAAAGATTCACAAAACGGGATAAGAAATCGTCCCCTGCCCAGTCTGGTTTGACTTTATTGGTAATTGCTTTGTCTGTACTTGTTGTCACGGTAGTTTAGATACGGTAGTTTCAATACGAAGTTTAATAGAGCAGTTTTGATTACAGTCTTTAATTGGTGGTTTTTAGTTAGAACAGTCTTGAATTCTAACCAGTAAACTAGAATTTACCTCATTTCAATCTATTTGGGAAATTTAAAACTAATTTGCAAGAACGAATACAGGATAATTAACTACTAAAAATTATCTTCTCTAAATCCAAGCAAAATAATAGTTTCTAAATACTCTCTGAGTGGATAAAAAATAAGTTTAAATCAAGAACCAATTAACTTGATAATCTCAGGATTATCACGATCAATTTTATAGGTATATCCTAAATTAATTGCCACTCTACGCCTTACTCCATAGACAGGAAAAAGAGCATTAGTCAATTGTTTGGTAGCCCGAAGATTAGCTTTTTCAATTAGTTTTAAAGCCAATTCTTGAGAAATATCTGTGCCAAAAGTATTAATAACTTTGGTGGCGCAATCATTTTTAGGAGCATTTTCTAACTCACTAAATCTTTGCTCATATGCCAATAAAATAATGTCTAAACATACAGAATATTGGTTAGCATTACTAAAACTAAAAGTAAAATCTTCTACTCCAGGGCTTGAAGTTTCACCATTAATTTGGGTAGGAGAATTTTGCTCGGGACTAGGATTAGTTTGAACCTCAGGGAAAGTTCCTCCTTGCGTTTGACTAATCTCTAATGGTTTGAGGACATTATTTGTTGAATCATAGATAAAACTATTAGCTGACAACTTCTCGGTTGGCAAAGCACAGCCAACATCACCTGTGGCATCGTGTTTAACTCTAACCACATCATTTTGACATTGAGTAATCTTCAATCCCCAGGTTGTTAGCAACTCAATCATTTTATTTGAGGTTTCTGCCGATGGTTTTAGCTGCCCAACTTCCACTTGGCTAATTTCTACTTGTGGTGAAAGTGCAGTAGCCGACTGAGAACTCAATACTAGTCCTAAGGTAATGAAGCCTGTTATAAATTTGTGCATAATTTGACTTATTTTAGATTTATCTTCTGCTTAGGGATCGCTTTGATTTTAAAGGTGCAACAGGTTATTTTTGGTTAATATCGAATTGTGAATTAAAATCTCAGGCAAATCTTGTTAAAAGTTGTCATAAAAAAACCTCCTGGAACTCAATAGATTCCCAGGAGGATTATTTTTTTTTAAACTCTGTTTTAAAGCTTAGAAGCGATCGCCACCGCCACGACGGCCACCGCCGCCGCCACCGAAAGAACTTCTATTTTCGCGGGGCTTAGCTTTATTAACTTTTAGTTGACGGCTCATCCATTCTGCTCCATCCAAAGCTTCAATAGCTTTTTCTTCGTCAGATTCAGATGACATTTCCACAAAAGCAAATCCTCTTACGCGACCAGTCTCCCGGTCAGTTGGAATATGAACTCGTTTAACAGTCCCATATTCTGCAAAGACCTCATTTAGGTCTTCCTGGTTAACTTCGTAAGATAAATTACCTACATAAATTGACATATCTTTAATTGTCTACTCAATGAGTCTTGATGTTTAGAGAGACGAGATTATTGGAAAAGCAATAGCTCAATACTTTACGGCAAAACCTTTGATACTGAAGAAAACTTAATCGTTAATCTTTTAATTCTCAGCCCTAATACTAGCATTTCTATTTAAAAAAAATGTTTCAAATTGTTGCTATCTTTTCTAATAAAAACAGCTTCACCAGTAAAACAAAGGTCTTCACCAATTAGCGGAGTTAGTTTAAGAGGTTTCAAAGGTGTATTAATCTAAATTACGTATCTTTAGTTACTGAATAATTCCCTTAGGAATTGCAGCAATAAGTTGCCGAGTGTATTCGGTTTTTGGTTGACTATAGATTTGTTCAGCAGTGTCGATTTCTTCGATTTTCCCTTGATTCATCACCATAATTCGATCGCTCATGAATTTGACCACACTCAAATCGTGAGAAATAAAAATATAAGTCAAGCCAAACTCGGTTTGTAGCTCTTTGAGCAGGTTCAATACTTGGGCTTGCACCGAAACATCTAGAGCAGAAACTGACTCATCACAGATAATAAATTGAGGTTGCAGTGCTAAAGCCCTAGCAATCGAGACTCGTTGTCTTTGACCACCAGAGAACTCGTGAGGATAGCGATTTTGCCAATCAGGATTTAGCCCTACTCGCTCTAAGAGGTAAGCTACTCTTTGTCTTCGTTTTTTGCTATTGCCGCCAATGCGATGAATTTTCATCGGTTCGGCGATCGCCTTGCCAATACTCATTCTGGGATTCAAAGAATTATAAGGATTCTGGAAAATAATTTGTATTTCCCGCCGCAATGCTCTTAATTGAGGGGAAGTTAAGGGTAAATTAGCAATGTTTTGGGCTTGAGAGTTTGGTGACTGAAAACTCTGAGAGCGAAAATTGATCTCCCCTCCCAAATTAGGAATTAACCTTAAAATAGCTCTGGCTAAAGTTGATTTTCCGCAACCAGACTCACCGACTAAGCCTAAAGTTTCTCCTGGATAAACTTCAAAAGAAACTCCTTTGACTGCCATAAAATAGGTGGAGCTTTTGCCTAAAACAGTTTTATTGGGGAAACCAACTTGCAAATTCTGAACCGATAATAAAGGCGATCGCTCCAGCAATTGAGAAACCCTTTCTGTTTGCTGAGTTTCGCTAACTGCTTCGGCTTCAATTTCGGCGAGATCAGGGTTTTTTTCTTCGATTACTAATTGACCATCTTCACTAGTGCTAACTGCCATAAAGTCACTGACAGTTGGCAAAATTTTTAATTTCAGGTCAAGACGTGGGCGACAAGCAAGTAATCCCTTAGTATAAGGATGATTCGGATTAGTAAAAACATCTTTAATCGCGCCAGACTCCACGACCCTTCCTTGGTACATCACCATCACCGTATCTACTAGCTCGGCAATTACCCCCAAGTCATGGGTAATAAAAATCAACGACATTCCTCGTTGACTACATAAATCTCGAAGTAAGTCCAAAATGGTTGCTTGAACTGTCACATCTAGAGCAGTAGTTGGTTCATCAGCAATTAAAATCCGAGGATTACACGAAATTGCCATTGCAATAGTTATGCGTTGCAATTGTCCGCCAGAAAGTTGATGAGGATAGCGTTTGAGAATTGCTCGCTTTTGCTGATTGAGTGATTTTGTAGTTGAGCGATCGCCAGCCTTTGGGTTTTTAGCAAGATAAGCATCTCGTAGCTGCTGATCTGAGTCGAGTAAACGCACTTCTTGGAGTAAAGCGATCGCCTTGCGCTCTGCCTCAACTCGGCTAATTTCTTGATGCTGCAAAATAGCTTCAACGATTTGAAAGCCAATTGTAAATAGAGGATTTAAGGCGCTCATCGGTTCCTGAAAAATCATGGCAATTTCGCCACCCCGATATCGACGCTTCTTTTCTGGACTAACCTTAAGCAAATTTACAGACGGGATATCTGCGGCTTCTTGCCCTAGCCAAATTTCTCCTGCGGTAATTTTGCCAGGAACAGGAACCAAACCCATAATCCCTAAAGAAGTTACTGATTTACCAGAACCAGACTCGCCAACAATCCCTAACTTTTCACCTTTTTGCAACTGCAAAGATAAACCTTTAACCGCAACGACAGGTTGATCTTCGGTGTCAAATTGAATTTGCAGATCGCGGATATCAAGAACAGATTCACTCATAAGCACATTCTTTAAGGATCATCATAGCTGGCAAATATATAGATGCAAATCTAGCAAATATATGGCTAGATACCCAGTAATTCGAATTAGCGATCGCGAATTTAGACCCTTCTTTGAGTCTTCGCTATCAATTTAACTGTATTAAAGGGCTTTCTCTAGGTAGAATTATTAAGTTTGGTTAAGAAAAAAATTGTTAGAGGAAGGAGAACATGTTCGATTTAAAAGAAGTATTACAACCGATCGCCGATTGGGTTAATGGTTTTGGTACCCCAGACATAGTAAATCATTGGGGTCATCCCTTTTTTATGAGCATTGTGATCTTTGCAATGGGTACCTTTGTGGGGATTTCTGGTTGGAGAATTCGTAAGCTAGCAACAACCGATGCCGAGGTTGTGACCCAAAGTAAAGCAAAACATCGCCAAGTAGCCCCTTTGATGTACGTATTCTTGGCTTCTGGATATATCGGCGGTCTATTATCTCTAGTAATTCAAGATCAACCCCTTCTAGAAAGTCCTCATTTTTGGACTGGCTCAGTAGTTATTATTTTGCTTACTATTAACGCCCTTATTTCAGGAACCGGTTTTATTGGCAACAAAGCTACTCTAAGAACAGTTCATGCCTATTTGGGTAGTTTGGCACTAGCTGTTATGGTTTTCCACGCCTTTTTGGGTTTGAAATTAGGTTTATCAATTTAGTTATTTGTTGATTGTTAATGATTCATGGTTCATGATTCATAGCTTATGCTTGATTGACACTCACTTTTGGTTAATTAATGACTAATCATGAGATCTGAAAATCATATTTTGACTCAATTGACGCCAAATTTTGTCATCCTAAAGAACTCAGATCAATCAAGTAAAAGCAGAATGAATTACCAGTAAGTTTGAAAAACTACGCCCTAAACACTTAAATCTATACGGCAGGGGTTTGGGGAGGTCGTAATCCTCCCCAATATTTGGGGGCGCGGGGGAAGCATCCCCCGATTGAATTTGGTTTTCCAAAAATAAATTGAAGTAGCAGTTTTTAGAACTCCGAATTAAAAACTAAATACTAAATACTACACCCCTTATTAATAAACCCTAGCCTCAGGCAAAATCAACATCGCATCACCAAAAGAATAAAAACGATAGTCATTAGCGATCGCCCCTCGATACAAACTCAATAAGCGTTCCCTGCCAATCAAAGCACTAACCAACATCAACAGGCTAGATTCAGGCAAATGAAAATTAGTAATCAAACCATCCACAAGCTGCCACTCATAACCAGGATAGATAAATAAATTAGTTTTCCCCGTAAACGGAGCTAACTCAGGTAACTGCTTAGCAATCGCATGATGAGCCGTAGCCTCCAACGCTCGCACCGCAGTCGTCCCTACCGCAAAAACTCTACCACCATTAGCCTTAGTAGTTTTTATTTTAGCGATCGTCTCCTTATTTACCTGCACCCATTCGTGATGCATATCGTGATCAGTTATCTTAGCTGTTTCCACGGGGCGAAATGTACCTACACCCACATGAAGGGTAATATACGCCGTGTTCACCCCCTTCTTTTTGAGGGTAGTAAAAAGTTGCTCCGTAAAATGCAATCCAGCAGTTGGAGCCGCCACCGCTCCCTTTTGTTTCGCGTAAATAGTTTGGTACTGTTCGGCAGTCGAATCACGAGAGGTTATATAGGGAGGTAAAGGCATTTCGCCAATCCCCTCAATCAAAGACCAAAAATTAGCCCCAGGGGGAATTGCAAACTGCAAAATCCTGCCCCCTGTTGCCTCATCATGTCCAATTACTGTTGCCTTTAATTGACTTGCCGACTCCGTACTTTGTTCAGGCAAATTTCGCGAAAAAATAATTTCTGAACCGAGCTTAAACCTCTTGCCTGGCTTAACCAGAGCCAACCAACAATTAGATTTGACTTCTTCGAGAAGCAGGATTTCAACCAAAGCTCCACCCGCCTTTTTGCCATGAGCTACCTTCTGACCATACAAGCGAGCAGGGATCACACGAGTATCATTGAGCACTAACAAATCTTCGGGCAATAAGTGTTCAGTTAGTCGTGAAAAAACTTCGTCGACATAAGTAGTTGGTGAATTTACCACCAACAATTTAGAGCTATCTCTTGGGTCTGCCGGAGTCTGAGCAATTGCCTCTTCAGGAAGCTCATAATGATATTCAGATAGTAAAAAATCGTTACTTTGAGTTGATGAATTCTTCACAGCCTACACAAAAGATGGGTAAATTCCCCTACAAAAAAAAACTAAAATCGGGTGCTTTTCCCCTAGCGGTTCAGACTCAAGTACTGCCAAACTAATAGTAATTGAAGATTTGTCGAATAAGCTACTAGGTACATTTATGGATTTCGTTTACTTTATTGCTAACGCTAGTCTGAGTTTGCGCATAATAGAGTATCTTCGCACAATGAGCCATACAGACAAAGCGTCGATAACTGTAGTTCATCAAATTGATGGTTGGATTGTTAAGGTACGCTATCCCCAACCCTTAGACTCTCAAGACAAAGGTGATTTTACAGCCTTTTTAAATGAATTAGGTATTCCCTATGAACCAAATATGCGTTTGCAAATGGTATTTTGGAGCCTGGAAACTGGTCAGTCCTCAGTAGAGGTTATGCGTCGTTATCAAGTGGCGATCGTCTCTCATGGCATTCCCGACCACAAGGAAATCGAAGCGTTTCGCCAACAGTTTACTAGAGGTTTAGGTTATTGTCCAGAAACTCTCGCTTAGGCGATCGCCCTAAGGAATTAACTAATCCTGATAATTTTGTTGATAGATAACCTCTTCCTATTTATCTATGACAGTTAGGTTTTTAACTTAAAAATGAAAGATATCATCTCAAAATAAGATTCTGAGATGGTTGTTTCGAGACAAATTTTTTCTTGGGTAAGATATTAATCTGTTTCTTGAAACCAATGCTGAACCCCAAAACCCATTGCCCTTTGGAGATTTCCCAACTCAGCGGCAAGGTGAAGCGCCATCTGAAGACCAACATCTGTCTCCAAGACAGAAGAGAAGACCAAGTCTAGTTGATGTCGTTGGCAAAAACGCCTTAACTGACTCGGATAACCCATAATTCCAGGTTTAACCACAAAGACATCTCTCCAACCGAGCTGATAACAAAGCTTTAGCTGGACAAGAGTAGCAACTGATTCATCTAATGCCAAAGTGGTGTGGTATTTTTCCTTGAGCTGAAGCATTTGCTTAAATTGCTTTGGGGGCAGAGGTTGCTCGATAAATTCGATCTTTTGCTGATTGTCAGCAAAATTTAACCAAGCTTTTGTTGCGACTAGACTTAATCCGCCATTGGCATCTAGGCGCAGTTTTGCGTTGTCTGGCAGTTGAGAAATTAGTTTTTTAGCGATCGCTATCTCCTCAACCACATTTGCCATGCCTATTTTCCACTTATAGGTTGATGCTGCTTGGGAATTTTGGACTAGAGGGTTTTGCTCTAGAAAATTATGATCTAAAACCTGAACCCCCGAAGGAAGCAAATAACAAAAATCGAGATTATCCACGCGAAAGAACTCATCATTTGTGAATTCTAAAAATGCTGATTCAAAACCATACTGACAAGCGGGCAAAGAATCAGGAATAGCCATAATTTCTTGACTTGAGATCATCCCTTCTTGTTTCTGGCAAAATTTCACTGCCTTGCTCAAAGTTTCTGACCCGAACCAAGGAATAGGCGCTATTTCTCCTTGGCATAGTCTACCTTCAGAATCGTGTAAACTAACAATTATGCCCTCACGTACTCGCCATAAACCATGACTAGTCCGCAAGGGCTGCTTAAAATTTCGTCGATAGACTTCAAACTGAAAGTGATAGCTACTACTCACAAACAGGTCTTATTAAAGATAAATAACTATTTATATTCTAGGTAAGATTTTAGTGCCCGCCAAAGCGAATTCCTAAGAAAATATCATAGAGAAAACTCCCAAAGTTTTTACCATCAAATAAGCCCAAGGACTGCTCACACCCTTTAGCATCTAGCAATGGCTTAGAAGCGTAATAGGCCGGTTGGTACTTGTACCAGGGAATAGATGGCCAGAGATGATGAACCAAATGGTAGTTTTGACCAAGAATTAGAATGTTAAGAATAGGGCTAGGGTAGACTCTGGCATTTTTCCAGCGATTACGTTCTTTGAAAGGACGATGGGGAAGATAATCAAAAAACAGTCCGAGTGCTATTCCTACTACCAAAGCAGGAACAAACCAATAGTTCATTACGTAATTCATAAAGTCGTAATGAACAGCGAGCATAACGACAGTGGCTAAAAATAAACGGCTCAGAAACCACTCAAGAAGCTCAAATTTGCGCCACAAACGTCTTTTAAAAAAGAAGATCTCATGGTAGAAAAAGCGAGCGGCAATCATCCACAGTGGCCCACCAGTAGAAACATAGTGGTCAGGATCATTTTCTGGATCGTTGACATTGCCGTGATGCTGAAGATGAACCCTTGTAAAAACAGGGAAAGCAAAACCTAACATCAACGCACTAGTGTGACCCAAAATCGAGTTAACGATTTTGTTACGGTGAGCGCTATTGTGTGATGCATCATGTATCACAGTGCCCGACAAGTGTAAAGCCAAAACATTAGCGACAAAGCAATACCAATGAGGCAGTTCGCCGACAAAATATCCCCAAATAGAAGAAGCTATTAGAGTCAGAGCTGCTAGTGTCATCAAGACATTCGGGTTCAAGCCCCCATGCGGGTCGAGGTACTCTTTCGGTGCTGTTTGCAGCTTCTGCGCCAACTGCATTTCTATCCTTTGCTCCTTACTTGAAAAAACAGATTCCTTACCTGGTGTAGTTTACACTACATTAAGCTAGAAATAAAGATTTGTAACGTAATCTAATCTTATATTTAGAAGGCTATTTCTAAATACAGTGTTCACTAATTTCGTATCTTCTTACATTTGAGTTAAGTATTCCTGATAACCCAACTTGTCTAACTCCTGTTGTTTGGCTTGCACCATTTGAGTTAGTTCTTGTCGATACGCAATTACTTTTGCCAACAATTCTGGTTGCTGAGCAGCCAAAATTTGAACTGCTAATAAACCGGCATTTTGGGCGTTGCCGATCGCTACTGTCGCCACAGGAATTCCCCTGGGCATTTGGACAATCGAGTACAGAGAATCGACACCTTGTAGGTTTTTGGTAGCAACAGGGACACCCACGACAGGTAAAGGAGTTAGTGCCGCTACCATCCCTGGTAAATGGGCAGCTCCGCCTGCTCCCGCAATAATAACCTTAATCCCATTTTTGTGGGCATTCTGGGCATAATCAACCATTCTTTGAGGCGTGCGATGGGCGGAAACAATTTCTACTTTATGGCTAATTGCAAACTGCTCGCACACTTCAATTGCAGCCTTCATGGTGGGCAAGTCAGAATCACTGCCCATAATAATGCCGATTTCTGCTGCGGAAGTTGTCATATTCGCGGTGGTCATATTTGCAAAAGATTTTTTCAAAAAAATTTAGCTAGCTATTCTCTCAATACTTCTCGTCTCGTAATACGGTCTCTAAAATTGGCAATTTCCTGATTATTGAAACTTCAAAATACTATATGTCTCGACAATTAGGGAATTTTCTCCCAAATAAATCAAGATTGTAAAGGTTACAATAAAGAGCAACTGCGATCGCTTTGGCAAAATAGTATCTTTTGCAAGAATAATTGTTGATTGGTAATCTCAAGCCAAATTTTACAGTTAACTTAGAAATTAAAAATCGATTAAAGCTTTTCACCTCAAGGAATTACCTTATGGCAGCAAGAGAGGCAAGACAACACAATCCCTTTCCTGGTCTGACTAACAAACCAGGCGATCATCGTAGATCTTTCCAGGTAGATCGAGATCGGATTCTTTATTCTTCTGCCTTTCGTCGCTTAGCTCAAGTTACCCAGGTAGTTACCGCAGGGGAAGGGCATGTCTTTCATAATCGCTTAACCCATTCTTTGAAAGTTGCTCAGGTTGCTAGAAGGCTTGCCGAAAGGCTAGTGCGAGAACAACCAGCTATTGCCGAAGAAGCAGGCGGAATCGATCCTGATGTAGTCGAATCTGCTGCCCTTTCCCATGACTTGGGTCATCCTCCTTTTGGTCATACTGCCGAGGAAGAGTTAGACGAATGTGCGATTAAACATGGTTTGGCTGATGGCTTTGAGGGCAATGCCCAGTCTTTTCGAATTTTGACTAGACTAGCAATTCATCGCAATGACTACTATGGCTTGAATCTAACTAGAGCAACCTTAAACGCAGTTCTTAAATATCCTTGGCTGAGAAATGCTCAAGATCCCAAATCAAAAGAATTTCGCAAATACTCGGTTTATAACCTTGACCAAGAGTCTTTTTTCTTTACTAGACCCAAGGGAGATAAAAGCCAGACAATTGAAGCGAGTATTATGGACTTTGCTGATGATATTACCTACAGCGTCCACGATTTAGAAGATTTTTATTTAGCAGGGTTAATTCCCTTAGAGCTTTTAGCCGTTGACCGCGATGAATTTAATCGCTTTATCGAAGAGTGGCTCAGAGAATCTCCTCATAATAAAATCGCTCAAGTTGCCAAACAAGATCCCTACCGATTTCAGAACTTTCTGGATGCGACCTATAATCTTCGTGGTCAATATCGTCCTGGTTCTTTTGAGCAAAAAGCACAGATAAAACTAATTAGTTCGCAGTTAATTCAGACTTACATTAAGTCGGTCAAATTGAGTTTAGAATATGGCGATCGCGGCTATCTTGTTCAAAATCAGGCGAAAGAAGAAGAACTAAAATTTTTACAGCGAATTGTTTGGTCTTATGTAATTTCTAATCCGAAGTTGGCAACCCAAAGATTTGGTCAAAAAAGAATTATTAGAACCCTGTTCGAGATGTATTTAGAGGCGACATTAAAGGGGGATTTATCGTTTATTCCTGTGCGCTTTCTTAGAGAATATCGTGAGATCTGCGATCGCGCTGGTCAAGATATGGAACTCGAAAAAACTCGGATGGCGGTTGATATTGTTGCTAGTCTCAGCGAAGCCGAAGCAGTCTTAAAATACCGACGCTTAACTGGATTTAGTCAAGGCTCTTTTCTCGACTACTGGGAATAAGATTGGTTCTTTTTTTAATGTCCCGAATCAGTGACATTACTAGATATATGTGTTTATTTTGTAGTGGATCTAATTTTGCCAAGCAATAGAAGTATTTAGAGAAGTAGGTAGCTAGTTTTGAAAAAAATAATTGAGCAGATCTTCAAGGGATTAACTTTTCTGTTAATTTATTTTTTCTGCTACCTGGCTGTAATTTATGTAGCGGTAATTCAGCAAAACCCAACGGCAATAAAACTTGCTTGGATTATGACTTTGTTATGGGGAATCTTTCTGATTTGAACCCATTATTATTTTCGACAGAATTATTCTGTTAACCATTATCAATTAATCTTCGTCATGATCTAAATCAAAGTATTCTCTAACTAATAAAGACTATTTAGTCGATCAAGATTCTTTTCAACTCTTCTTCAATAGATTTAGGCTGATATCCCAGAGCAAAAGCCCTACTACTATCTAATGAGGTATCAGGAGATCTCGGCGCTGGCATCACCACATCTTTTTGTTTGCCTGGCGTGATTTTTGCATCAGCTATCCCCATAACTTTGGCAAGTAGTAGTCCAAACTCATAACGGGAAATTCTTTCTGTTCCCCCTAAATGAATAATTCCACTCACCCCTTTGGCAATTGCTAGTAACAGACCACTTGCTGCGGTTTGAGCGCTAGCAGGAGTCCGAAATTCATCACTAAAAAGATTCAGTTCCTTGTGCGATCGCAATCTACTCACCATCCCCTGCATAAAGCTATTAGATACTGGCGAAGGTAGTCCAAACATCAAAGGCATCCGACAAATTGCGGTGGCAGGATAAACATCTAACATTGATTGCTCAGCCAGAACTTTTTGCTCTCCATAAGTACAAATTGGCGAGACAGAATCAGTTTCTTTATAGCTGGGTTTAGTCCCATCAAAAACCAGATCTGTAGAGGTAAAGGCAAGAGGAATATTTTCTGCACAACAAAGCTTTGCCATATTCACTGAAGCCATTACATTAATGCGGTGAGACTCTTGGGGGTTGAGTTGACAAAAATTGGGCTGAGAAGCCGCTGCGGTATGAATGACAGCATCTGGTTTGACCGTAGCAAAAAGTTGTTGTAATTCTTGCTCGTTGCTCAAATCGACTTTAATCAGATTAATTTGAGGCATCGTCACCGAATTGGTTAAATAGGTTCCATAAACTTGCCATTCCTTTTGCGCTTGTTGGCAGAGATTCCAACCCAAAAACCCACTCGCACCCGTAATTAAAATCTTTTTCATGGCAATAAATTATTGGGATATAGTTCTCAATTAATCGAAATTGCTTAATCTTTCAGCTCGAGTAATTTTTGTTACACCAAATAATTATCAACTTTAACTTTTGATATTGCTGAATCAAAGTATGAATTTTTAGATTTAACACTTTGGAATAAACTCATCAAAAGCAATTAACAATCAACAACTAACATTAATATTTGGTGCTTCATATCTCAAATCAGTAACGCCTAACTTTTTACTTTTGCTCTTTACAACGAAATCTGCCTTTTTCAAAATCTCTTTTTCCTAAGTGTTTAGTCTTGCGACCAGTAACTCGTTTGCGCCACATTCTAAAGCTAGAAGCTTTCATTTCTTTGCGCATTAGAGCTATTACTTCTTTTTCTTTGAGACCAAACTGGATCTCGATCGCCGCAAAGGGGGTGCGATCTTCCCATGCCATCTCTACTATGCGATCTATCGAGCTAACATCTAATTCTAGTGACTTCATTTATTAAATTTTTTGATAAAGGTATTTATATCTACATCGTGACAGATTGTCACCAAAAAAGCAGAAGGAATAGTCTTCTAGATAAATAAACAAATTAGGTTGAGAATTTAAGCTTCAGTTTGGCGAACCTTTGCTCTAGGGCAGTCGTTATCTAGATTAGTTCCCTTCTTGGGGTAGTCCTTTTTTGGGCAAGTCATTGTAAGGTGCGGGTCTTGAAGATTGCTCTTATACTCGTAGAGAAGCAGCAAAGTTTACAGAGCGCAAGAAGCGAGCAAGGGCGATCGCCCAAAATCAAGCAAATGGAATTAATCAAACGGACTTCCCTACATTACCAAGCTGAAAACTCCGATAAGGTCTATGAGGTAGACCTTTGCCAAAACACAGAAGGCAGATATCTGGTTAATTTTCGCTATGGCAGAAGGGGAAGA
>CALKUU010000214.1 GCA_937996665.1 uncultured Xenococcaceae cyanobacterium
AGGCTTTAGTACACTAGTTGCTGCGGTTAAAGCGGCTGGGTTAGTAGAGACGCTGAAAAGTCCAGGCCCTTTTACTGTCTTTGCTCCGAACGATGATGCCTTTGCTAAACTCCCTCCAGGCACGGTTGATACTTTAGTGCAGAATCCACCACAGTTAGCCAGAATCCTTAAATATCATGTAGTAGCTGGAAAGTTAACCAAAGCAGATCTCAGCAAGGTTGATTCTGTTGAATCAGTTGAAGGTTCGCCAATTGTTGTTAATTGCACAGGCGATAATTTTGAAGTTAAAAATGCCACGGCGATCGCCGCAGATATTGAAGCGGATAACGGCATTATTCATGTAATCGACAACGTTATTTTAATGGGATAAAAGCACTGTTTGCCAAATCTCAATAAATCTCTCAATTGACCAGCCAACTTGGTCAGAAACTTGTCCATCGCCTATTTCGACAATTCTTTTAACATCATCCCGACGTTTGATGACATCAACGGAAAAGAAATTGCTGTTGATCGCTTGAGCACATTGTTCAACAATATCTGGTATTTCTTCACTAGGTTGAGGGGCAAATGCTTGCTTTTTAATCACAAAATATCTTTGCTCAGATTCAGCAATAAAATCCTCTACTCGACGGACACAGACACCTCCCTCGATTACGCCTCGATATTTTTTCATTTCTGCTAAAACTAAATTAATTTGCTCAGGGCTATCAATAATTGCACCTAGCGAGGTTTTAAGAGATTTAACATAATCTTTAATGAAAAATTTCTGCCATTGCAGTTTTTGTAATTCTTTTTCTAGATCATCTTTGACTGCATAAATCTTGGTTTCTGGGGTCAAAGCTTGGATCAAAGGGTACCATTCTGGTAAGTAATGAGCGTTTAAATACTCGGTGGCAGAAGTGAAGGGGATTGCCCCAGCTTTTTGAATGATATTCGTTAGAGATTGATAATCGTCCTTGGATAACATCCAGCCTAAATAAACCACCTGATCTTTAGCCGACAGGGAAGGATAAACCTTGGTACTGCTTTTACTCAAAGATTCTATTTCGATTAGAGCTGTATTAAATCCTGCTGCTTTAAAAGCTAAAAAGCGATCGCGATAGGCATCATCCGGTTGTTTGGGGTCAAAACAATTATTGGGAAAAAGAAAAACTACCATACGTCTCAAGACAAACCATCGATCTCAATGATAAGTCGTAAGGTAATCTAAGGCTTGACCCAAGACAATTTTCAGCCTAAAAAATGCCACAGCAGTCACAACTGATATTGACCTTAATATGACAATGAATAAAGCGATCAATCGACTTCTATAGCCAGGTGAATAGAGAAAGAACCAAAGAAAAGATCAGGGCGATCGCCGCAGATATTGAAGCGGATAATGGCATTATTCATGTAATTGATAACGTTATTTTGATGGGATAAATTTACAAATCTGGTTTAAATAAACAACGAGATTATAATTCGGTAGACTTATAGAATAATTCTCTGGTCGTAACTTTTTAGATGCAACTAAATTTAACCCAGCAAAAAGATATAGACATATCGAAGCCAGGCAAAGAGATTAAATGCTTTGTTTCCGCTCCTTTGGGAACAGATTTGTCTAATCTTGTAAGTATATTAGAAGAGAACGGTATTGAAGTATTAGACTCAAGTCAATTTGCTCTTGGTGCTGCTCAAATTACTGATAGGATAATTGATGCTATAAATAGTTCCGATTTATTTATAGGGATTCTAAACTCAGCAAATCTAAATGCCAATGTATTCTATGAGCTAGGCTCTGCAACAGCCTTTAATAAAAGAATTCTTGTAATTGTTCCTGATGAGTACGAAATTCCCAGTGATTTAGATGGTTTAGTCAGTATCAAAAGTGATTTAAGTAATAGGGAAGCAATCAATTTTGCCTTAGAGCAAATACTCAATGCACCAAAATCAGATAAAAGGGTTAAAAAAGATCTTCCTGGTAAAACCATACCGTTGGGAAAAGAAGCAGATATCTTTCTAAAGGAATTAGCAGATCTTGAGAAAACTAAATTTGAGAGAGAAATTGAAAAATTAGTTCGCTTAATGCTTGAGAGTAGTGGTATTTCAATTATATCGGAGTCAAAATACAAAGATAACCGTTCAGATTTTGCAGTTTGGGTTAATGAATTAGAGCCTTATTTTGGTAATCCAATTTTGGTAGAAGTCAAGAAACAAATGACCAATAGCATGGTTAAGTACACTATCGAGCAGTCTAGGCACTACATGTCTCTAAGTAAGGTCAGGGCAGTTATGGTTTTTTCGCTATCTATTCCTGCTGATGTGGCTGCTAATATTCCTAAGCTGCCAAATATATTTTTTTTCGATCTTTCTCAGCTTTTAGATATTCTTCGTGATAAGAGTCTAGGAGAAGTTATTCGCGATCGCCGCAACAGCTTAGTCCACGGGATAAGTGAATAATGCCAGTAATTTCTCAGAAGGTAGTCCGAAAGTATTGGAAAGAAGGAGATAAAGCCACAAATACCGTTGACAAAGGTAGAGCGTTAGAAAACTTGATTTGCTATTTATTCGAGCAAGTGCCAGGGATAAATACTGGGAAACGCAATCAGCTCAATACCTTTAAATCAGAGGAAATTGACATAGCATTTTGGAATCAAAGAGATACGGATGGATTTTATTTTTTACCCAACATAATTCTAGTTGAATGCAAAAATTGGTCAAAGGCAGTTGGTAGTGAAGAAGTTAGTTGGTTTGAGTCCAAACTTAGGAGAAGAGGACAGTCTTTCGGCATTTTAGTTGCTGCAAATGGAATTACAGGAAACTCGCAAAGGATTGAAGCCGCTCATGAAATTATAAGAGTTGCTTTAAGTGAAGGACGGCGACTAATAGTTATTACTAGGAATGAAATTGAGAATCTCAACAACACAGAACAACTAGTTCAGTTGCTCCAAGAAAAACTTTGCGAATTAGTTGTTTCTGGCACTCTCTTTATGTAAACAACTTTGCCTGAATACGCCCTTGAATAAAGCGATCAATCAATTTCTATAGCCAGGTAAATAGAGAAAGAACCAAAGAAAAGATCAAGGCGATCGCTGAAATTAAACCAACTTCTAGAGACTCTTGCTGCTGTTTCATAATTTCTGTTTCATAGTTTTAGACTAACGATAATCTTGAGATTGAATATCTTGTAAGCGAGCTTCATCTCGCAAGAAACGATCCATTTGCGCAGTAAAAAAGGCGCGATTTTTCTCCAGATGCTCAGGATTAGGATCATCAAGAGGATAGAGCAAAGCCTGTCGCAGAGCTTGAATTACTGCTGAGGTAACGTTATACATTGATCGCTGGAAAGTAATCCCAAGCTGAACCAACATATCGTCCTCACCCCGAGAATGCTGTTGATAATATTCCCGTAGGTAATCAGGCAGAAAATGCCACATATCATCCATTAGCAAAGTAGGAGGAATTCCTGCCATCCCTACAGGCAAAACATCCGCATAGAGAATGCCATAGTGAAAGTCTTTTTGCTCATCAGGTACTTGTTTAGCCTGGGCATTATAAGATTTTGTGCCTCGGAAAGGAGAGGTGCGATAAAAAATTGCTTCTACATAAGGTAAAGCTGCCTCATAGAGCCAAGTGAAACCTTGGGACTTGGGAATAATTTCGTAGCATTCATCGCCAATATAGAGATGGTGATAAATTGGTCTGCCTGCTACTGCGAAGATGCCATTAACAAAGAAGTCCATTGCTTCTTTGACAGTAGTCATTTTGCCCTCATCGTAGAGATCAGACATCTCCAAAAAGACAGGACACATAACTTCCCAAAATAGCCCTAGATTGGAGTAGTAAGATAACTGTTTAACCTGCTCCAGAAACATATCAGGGAAAAGCTTGTACAATCCCAACATGACAGGGTTGGATTTACAATAAGCCTTAATCGCCCGATCCGCATTGGCTTTGTATTCATCACTATCTAAGAAAGCGTTGAACTGGGGGTTAATATCCTCATGCCAAAACATTGCTCGCATACAAGCTTCGGCAAACTCCATATTGATGCGATCGTGGTTGAGGTGATGGAGCAATTTAGGCATTTTGCCAGTTTCCCCTTTATTAATGAAATCAATTAACTCAGGATGTGCCTCGGCTTCACCTCGCCAGACTCTGGGCGCACCATCTTTACCTGCATATTTGTTAGGGAGATCGAGATATTTTTTAGGCAGAAAGTATTTGAACCAGGGTAGAGGGTTTAAAAAGACTCGTTCGGCAATATACAGCAAATCTCGCCAGTAAAAATCCATGGGGATTGCATAGGCTTTATAGATCCCAATAATTTGCTTGAGGTTTTCAGGGTTATCAGGCAACATCGATCCCCCTGCTTCTAAGCGATGAATTACATCAGCAAAAGGATGATTGGCTGGTGGTAATTTGAGTTTGGTTTGAGTCATGATCTTTTTTTGGGAGTTCGGAGTTCGGAATTAGGAGTTAGGAATTCGGAAAATTCAGCTATGACTAGATTTACTAGTTAAAGAGAATTACTTACTGGGGAATTATGGTTGGCGTGATGGTGGTTGAGCTGGCAATTGACTCAGTTACGCTGTTAGTAGTTGGATGGCTGGCGACAATGCTAAATCCGGTGATATTGGTTAACCAAACTGGTTGGATACCCAAAACAACGATCGCCCCAGCCAGAACGAAAGCGGGAAAGCGTTCTGCAAGAGTGACTTGTGGATAAACAACAGGAGTTTGACGACAATCAATTTTGCCGAAAAATACCTTGTTGAGCATGATAATGAAATAGACCGAAGTTAACCCAGTAGCAACTAGACAGCCGATAGTCAGGATTGGAAAAATAGTAAAACTGCCTTGGAAAGAAATGTATTCACCAATAAAGCCCACCATCCCAGGAATTCCAGCACTCGCCATTACTGCCAAGATCATTTGACCACCAATTACAGGTAAACCCCGTTGGGGATTCATTAGACCTTGAAGAGTATTTAGATCGCGACTACCTGTCTTGCTCTCAACAATTCCCACCAAATAAAATAGCAACGCCACAATCAGACCATGGGCAAACATCTGACAAATTGCCCCTGAGATTGCGATCGATGTTCCTGCTGCTGCTGCCAAGACTACAAAAGCGATGTGAGCAATCGAGCTGTAGGCAACCATTTTTTTGATATCGGTTTGCGAAATAGCGACAAAAGAAGCGTATAGAGCGCTAATCGTAGCGATCGCTGCTAACCAGATTGCCACGCTATTCCAAAGTTGGGGAAACATTCCCAAACAAAAGCGAATTAGACCATAAGTACCCAGCTTAGAAAGAATCCCTCCTAAAATCATTGAAACGGGTGTTGAAGATTCGTTGTAAGCATCAGGAAGCCAGGTATGCAGAGGAACCAGCGGGGTCTTAATCGCAAAGCCAATAATCAGGGTGATTAAGAGAATTAGTTGTTTGCTGTGGGGTAATACCTGGGTTTGGATTGATTCATAATCAAAACCGCTATCAGTCAGAAAAGCAATTCCTAAGAAGGCGGCTAAAACAAAAATACCCGAAAATGCTGTGTAGAGAAGATATTTAGTACCTGCGTAAGCACGATTTTCGCCACCCCAAATGTTAATTAGCAAGTAGGTAGGAATTAGTTTTACTTCATAGAAAATGAAGAACAGTAAGAGGTTTTGCGATAGTAGCGCTCCATTGATACAACTCGCTAAAATCAAAACCAGGCCATAAAATAATTTGGGTCTGACGGTTTCGGTTTCCTTATTTTGGGCTAAATCACCGCTATAAATAGCTAGGCAAATTAAGAGATTATTGAGAATAACCAAAGGCAAGGATAAACCATCAATTCCCAAGTTGTAATTGAGACCTAAAGCCTCAAGCCAAGGAAGAAATTCGCTAAGTTGGATACCTTGAGCCTGAAAGTCATAGCGAGTAATTAACCCTAGAGACACTAACAAACTGACAAAACTAAGAATAAACGCAGTTAGCTTAAAGCCACTTTTATCAACTTTGTCTGGGATTAAAAAGATAATCAAGGCTGCCACTAAAGGTAGCCAAATGAGAATACTCAACATGATTTTTTTTAAAGTAGTTTTTTATTGAAGTTAGGAGTTAGGTGTTAGGAAATTAAACGCTTAAGTCGAATTTACTGGTGGATTTCCCGTTTTAAATTAGAGCGCAAGAGCCAGGACTAAGCCAAAAAGAATGGTTCCGAGCACAATCGATAGTAAATAGAACTGAGACTGACCTGTATTGTTATAGCGAAGTGCTTGCCCACTAAATAAAGTTCCAACCCCAACTAAATTGACTGCCCCATCGACAATATAGCGATCGCACCAAGAAATAGCTCTAGAGGTTATCCCAATTATGCTGACGAGGGTAAGACGATAGATATCTAAGATGTAGAGATCATTCGCTAAGAGTTGCTGGATAAATGGTGGCACTAGAGACACAGGTCGTTTTTCTCTGGTGGGTAGATATAAAAATGCAGCGGTGCTAAGACCAGTCAAACTAGAGCCAATTAGCATTAGAGCGACAGTTTTATCTAAATTTGCCCAGGTAGGAATCAGATTAAACTGCTGCAAAATTAAGGGGAAATGGAGGGCAACTCCGACCAAAATTGTCATTGGTAAAATCATTGTCCAGAGAACTTCAGGACTACGCTTAGTCATAGTTTGCACCTTGCCGCCAAAGACTAGAATAAAGATGCGCATCAGACTAAAAGCTGTTAAGGCATCGACTAGAACTAATACTCCCAAAAGAATCGGCTGTTCGGCGAGCAAATAATCACCAAATTCTACTAATGCCCAAAAACCACCCAGTGGGGGAATGGCAATTAAACTAGCTGCACCGATTAGGAAGGTAATCCCAGTTATGGGGCGACGACTCCAGAGACCACCAAGCATCGTAATGTCTTGGGTGATATTGCTAATAATAATTGTGCCAGCACTCATGTAGAGAAGAGTCATGGCGATCGCATGAATCAAAATCAAAAACAAAGCCGCATGATTTGCCCCGACAGCTACAGCGATAAAGACAAAGCCCATATAGGCGCAGACTGAATAAGATAGAGTTCGTTTGATATCTACTTGAGCGATCGCAATTAGAGATGCGCCAATTGCAGTAAAAGAACCAACCACAATCATTATCAAATTGGAAATAGCCGACTGTTCCAAAACTGGCTGAAGCTGAATTAGAACATATGCGCCAGTTGAAACAACAATTGAGTTACGCAACATCGAAGCTGGAATCGGGCCTTCCATCGCTTCATCTAACCAAAGCTGAAGGGGAAACTGAGCACATTTAGCTAGTGGGCCTGAGATAAGAGCTAAACAAAGCAAATTAGCTGATAAAGGACTAATATCGGCTACTTTTGCCCATTCTCCCAATTCGTCGTAGTTCCATGTACCAGCAAAAGACCAGAGAGCGATAATCCCAATTAGCAGTAGCAAATCGCCAACTCGTTTTGTCCAAAAGGCGTCTCTTGCTCCCGTGACCACGAGGGGTTGAGCAAACCAAAAACCAACAATTAGATAAGTAGCGATCGTAAGTAATTCGAGGAAAACATAGCTAAAGAATAGTGAATTGCAGAGTGCCAACCCACATAGACCAGCCTCAAAGAAGCCCATCAAGGCGAAAAATCGACCCCAACTCCAGTCCATTTCCATATAACCAAAGGCATAGAACTGAGCCAGAATATTTAATCCAGTAATGAGGGCTAGTGCGCCGACGGTAATTGCCGAAATTTTGACATCAAAGGAAACATATAAGCCAGATGCAGTTAGCCAAGGAAATCTAACTTCTTGGACTGGCTGTTGCCAAACTTCTCGTAGTGCCAAGATACTGTGAATAAACGCCAAGCAAGTGACGGTAAGATTGATGTATCCCGCTGGTCTGGAGCCAGTTTTTTTGATTATTCCTGGCGACCACATTAATGCTAGGGTCGCCCCGACTAGTGCGTAACAAGGAACTAGCCAGATACTTTCGCTAAATATCTTAACCATAAAAATTGACTACTTTCTC
>CALKUU010000215.1 GCA_937996665.1 uncultured Xenococcaceae cyanobacterium
ATTTTGCCCCACATCAGCAAGCAAGGCTTTAAGTGGATTTGTTCTGATGAGGCAGTTTTGGGTTGGAGTCTCCAACATTTCTTCCATCGAGATGAGGCAGGAAATGTTTGTGAACCGGAATTAATGTATCGTCCCTATCGCCTAGAAACTGATCATGGTGATTTAGCGATCGTCTTCCGAGATCACCGTTTATCCGATTTGATTGGGTTTACCTATAGCACCATGAACCCCAGACAAGCAGCTTCGGACTTGATCGGGCATCTAGAATCAATCTCAGAATCTTTGCAAGAAAGACAAGGCAGTGATCACCATGCACTGCAAGAACCTTGGTTAGTTACGATCGCTCTTGATGGCGAGAATTGCTGGGAATATTATCAAAAAGATGGCTTACCTTTCCTCGATGCTTTGTATAGCAAACTGAGTAGAGATGAGGATATTAAACTAGTCACTGTCGATGAATTTATTACCAAATTCCCACCTCAAAAAACTATTTCTAGCGATCAATTGCATAGTGGTTCTTGGGTAGATGGTAGTTTTACTACCTGGATTGGCGATCCTGTTAAAAACCGTGCTTGGGATTTATTGACCGATGCCAGAAAAACTTTAGCAAAACATACCGAAGCTACTCCGGAGCGTAATCCTGATGCCTGGGAAGCTCTCTATGCAGCGGAAGGTTCTGATTGGTTTTGGTGGTTTGGGGAAGGTCATTCTTCTAATCACGATGCCATGTTTGACAGTTTGTTTCGGGAACATTTGCGGGCTATCTATCTTGCTTTAGATGAACCTATTCCTGAAAATCTCAACCGTCAGATCGAACGGCATGAAGCTAAAGGCGATCGCTCTCCTCAAGGTTTCATTCATCCAATTATTAATGGTATTGGCGACGAGCAAGATTGGGATCGGGCAGGAAGATTAGAGATCGGCGGGGCTAGAGGGACAATGCATCGCAGTAGCACTGTCCAAAGAATTTTTTATGGTTTAGACCACCTCAATTTCTATTTGCGTTTTGACTTCAAAGCAGGAAGCGAATTAGGCAAAGATATCCCTGGTGAGTTGCATCTGCTTTGGTATTATCCTGGTCTGACTATGCACAATAATTCTTTTCACTTAGATAATCTGCCCGATGAAGCGCCCCTAAACTACTGTTTTCATCATCATCTAACTATTAACTTAAAGACAGAATCAGTTCGGCTTGCTGAAGCGGAAGCTAATCATCATTGGCACATCCGTGCTTCTCGTGCTGAAGCAGTTTATAAGCAATGTATTGAAATCTCTGTGCCTTGGGCAGATCTGCACATCGATCCCGATTCTCCTTTAGAAATTTTGGCAGTCTTTAGCGATCGCGGTGAGTTTCGCAGCTATGTTCCCGAAGACAAGTTCATTCGTTTACAAGCACCCTAATTTTGCTTGAGATCTGACCAACTTAGTGCCAGATCTCACTTTAATCTCGACTTTTTAAGGCGATCGCCGAGAAGGCAGTATTAAGAAAAACTTAGAGATTTTTCAAGCTCTCTTCATAATTGCTTGCTTAAATTAAATTGGCTGGGTTATGAAAAGGAAGATATGCAAGCAAGTAAGCGCCTCTTTTTGTCATTACTGACTATCTTTTTCTCTGCAACTGTGGTTAGTAATGCCCAAAATAATAAATTGAAGCCAATTACTTTTGGGGACAATCACACCAAATATTCTTATGAAGAAGAGGATGAAAAGTTAATTATCAATGCGGAAGGTCAAAATTCGGCATCTGGTCTTTTCGTCTCTAATCCGACAATTTGCCTAGAAGATAATCAACTATCTTGGTCTTGGCGTGTCGATCAAATTCAGAACACCGCCGATATTACCAAAGAGGAAAAAGAGGATTTTGCCGCTTCCTTAATAGTTATTTTTGGCAAGCCAGGACTTTTTTCTAAGCCTAAAAGTATAATTTATGCTTTTACCAATAATGAATTACCCAAAAATACTGTTATCAAAAGTCCCAGAGCGCCTAACAATTTTCGAACTATTGTCTTAGAAAATGAGAAGAGTTCTTTGATGGAGTGGTTTCAATATAAGCGAAATATTCTCGAAGATTATCAATTAGCTTATGGAAAAATCCCCAAGAAAAAACTCTTTAGTATCGGAATTTTTACCGATAATGATCAAACCGAAGAACCTGTGAGAGCTTCTTATGAACTTCAGTCTTGCGATTTGATGGCTCAAGATTTCTCTGATGAGAGCTTTGCCGATTAGGTACCTATTCCCAAAAGTTAAATTAGTTAAAAAAGATCTTTCATGCCACGAATTTTGCCAAATACTCTGGCGGGTTCGGTTTGGGTTGCTGTTGCTTGGAGGGCGGGTTGATCCCAACGTAAGAAAGGATTGGTTTGTTTTTCGAGACCCAAGAGTGAAGGGACAGTGAAAAGATTGCGATCGCGCTCCTTTTTGACTTGAGCCAATCTTGATTGCAAAACTTGGTTATCAGCATCAACAGTGATCGCGAATTTGAGATTACTAAGGGTATATTCGTGGGCGCACCAAACACGAGTCTGATCTGGTAGCTGGCGCAATTTACCAATCGAGTCAACCATTTGGGCTGGTGTACCTTCAAATAATCTACCGCAACCACCAGCAAAAATAGTGTCGCCACAAAAAAGCTCTCCGATCCCATCTGATTCGGCTGGAGGAAAGTAATAGGAAATATGTCCGCGCGTATGCCCAGGAATGAAAAATATGGATGCAGTGCGATCGCTAAACTCGACTTGATCCCCTTCTTGTAAATAAACTTTTTGCCCAGGAATTCGCCCCTTATCCTCTAGTCCTCCATAAATACAAACATTAGGAAAAGCGTGCTGTAGCTTGTGATTACCCCCGACATGATCGCTATGATGGTGAGTATTGAAGATGGCAACTAATTCTAGATCTAGCTCTTTTAGTTTGGCTAATACTGGCTTTGCTACCGCAGGATCGACAACCGCAGCAGTTTTGGTTTGTTCGTCCCAGAGTAGAAAAACATAGTTATCGGAGAGGACAGGAATAATTTCAATTTTCATATCGCTGGGTTTGGGTAGTATGGCATATTTCTTTCTACAAGGGCATTTGAGAAGCTAAAAGTATCTGTTATGGTGCAGTTGCATTAGCTTTATACTCATAGAATATTTTTAGCAGATAACTAGATATCTCGGTAATTCTAAGTCTTTGTTTTTCTGAGATCGCCGTACTCTAGACGATCTAATCACAAAAGCGCATATGTTTCTTAAACGTGTTCAAGTTCCCGATTTTCGGATTCTCAAAGATGTGGATATTAGTTTTGAGCCAGAATTTTGTCCTCGGATTTTTCCCCTCGGTAGTTTGAATGGGGGAGGAAAGAGTACACTTTTTCAACTACTTTTTGTCTTGTTAGGCTGTTCGAGTGAGCCAGATAAATATGTTTATATCCGCAATTTGCTAACTGGGTTCAAAGTCGATTCTGATCAGCTAGAAAGAAGCCTAGCAAAAATCGAAATCTTGGATAACGGTATTTCGGTTAATCTCGAATTTGTCTGTA
Source organism: uncultured Xenococcaceae cyanobacterium (assembly GCA_937996665.1). GTDB lineage: Bacteria > Cyanobacteriota > Cyanobacteriia > Cyanobacteriales > Xenococcaceae > Hyella. The sequence goes on from CALKUU010000215.1 coordinate 3,524, forward strand.
TCAATCGCAAAAAGCGACTGAGTAAACTAGGAGGAAAAGGGCTAGACGAAGTTTTAAGAAGCAAGGGACTTCGCTCCATTACTGACTATCTTGGTTCTGGCAATAACTCAAATAACAAAGACTGTCTGATTTGTCTTAAGTTCAGGAGTAATGAGCAACTCAATCAAATTAGAAAGTATTTACCAGCCTTGGCTACTAAAATTTATTTAGCTGCTCCTTTTACGCAGGTCTTTCAATTTTTAGCTAAGACCGAAACTAGAAAACTATTTAAAGAACACAAGCAAAAATTAGAATATTATTTAAAGCTTGAAGCAGTAAAACAAAGGTTAACTAATTTTTTTACTTACGATTTTTTATCTGTAGACTATATTCTTAAGTTTCTTAAGTCAGCTAGAGACCAAGACTTTAAACAAGTTATTGATACTGGTAACTATGGAAACAACTACCAGTTAGCTTTAGGTGAGTTAAACTCCCTCTTAGACAATAAACAGATCAATGTTGACCCTGATTTGTCGGGAGTTAATTTTAAGATCAAGGATGAGGAAGGAGAACGAGAATTATTTCCTGAAGATTTTAGTCATGGCGAACTAAAAAGATTAAGTATTTATGTTTGGTTAAAACATCTGCAAATGGAAGACTCAATTGTTTTAATGGACGAAATCGAAAGTACTTTTCATCCTGATTGGCAATATCAAATAACTGCGGATCTAGCCGAATGGGGAGCTAGTAATCAATACATATTAGCAACTCATTCATACGACCTTTGTCAGGCTTTGACTCCTGCCCATATAAAAGAATTAGAACCAAGACCGATCTTAGAAATAGCAGCTACAGACCAACCAAGCGCAAACCAGTCAACAGAAGAAACACAGAAAGAAAACTAAATTACTAAGCACCTGGGTTATGGGTTTAAATCCTGAAGAATTAGAACAACATTGCCAAAGAATTATGGGCGATCGCCGAAATCGCAATAAGATTGTCATTCTTTGCGAAGGAAAAGCCAAAAACAAACAAAGCAGACTATCACCCCAATCCTATAAACGGATGAGTCAAATGCCCGACTCAAACTTTTACCTCAAGTGCATTCCCAAAACCTGGAAAGGCAAATCTAGACCAAGCTTTGTTCATTGCGAAGACTCTAACGGAGTAATCAAAACTTATAACCGTCTCCAGGAATTAGCAGATCGCCCAGACTCTCCTCTAAATATCGCTAAGCTTTTCGCTCTCGTTGATTTAGATATTCAGCCCAAAGATATTGATAACTACAAGTTTGCAACAAAAGAAGAAATATTCCACCATTCCTATCAAAAAACCGAAGTTATCCGAGATCAAGCACCGCAAAATCGAATTTGGGTCACAGGCTTAATTCATAAAGAGGCCTATTTTATTGCGCCAGAAGTACAACCGGAAATAGATCGCTCAAAACTAATTAAACGCTACTGCGATGGTTATTTATCCCTCAAAGAGATCTACTTGCAAATGTGCAACGAGATCTTGGAATATCAAATTCTGAGGCTAAACTTCTCTAGCGTTAGTGAGCGGGTTCAATATTGCCCAATGCTTAATAGCGAAAATCTCGAATTCTTTAAAACTAGTTGGGAGCAAGAATTTACCAATAGTGCCAATAGCTCAGAACCCCAGAAAATCAGGGAATTGGTCTATGCCTTGCTGATGATGACCAACGCTAAAAAATACTGGGAACAGATTCAACCAAATTCTAGCTGGAGAACTCAACACAAAATATTTCGGGAACAGCTTTCTCTCGAAATTGGCGAGTTTTACTCTCGTCAAGACTGGAGCGATCCCCGCAACCATATTCCCTTTTTCTTTAAGACACTCTATGAGTTTGCCTAAGATTCAGACAGATAAATAACCTCATCAATCAACTGAATTAGTTAACTCTTCATTATTCCAATTAATCGTATCTCCCATCTTGCTACCATCGTGATAGGCAGCCAAAAGAACCTCACTGGTTTTACCCCAAGAAATTGCTCCAGATTTGGAAATAGCGATCGCTCCTAAACCTTACTCATGAATTTTGAGCTGTCATCGCAAAAGCAACTTCTTGAAATGGTTCACCTGCTTGGTGTGGACTAATTTCAATAGTGACTTTTTGATTTAAGCGTTTTAAGAAATCCAAAAGTTTATCAGTAGTAAACCTGCTGTAATGACCATTCATCAAATGAGATACCTCTGGTTGTTTGATTCCTAAAAGTTCGGCAGTCTCTTTTTGCTTGAGTTGGCGATTTTCGATTAGGGTTGTGACATGAAATCCAATCTGGGCGCGGACAAGAGACTCCTCTGCATTTTCCAGACCTAAATCAGCAAAAACATTACCAGTACTTTCCTCAAATTCGATATGTCCTGTATTACTCATTTTTAGATAACTCCTTGGCATCATTAAATCTTCGCTTAATTAAATCAACATCTTCTTGTGGGGTTTTAATGCCTTTTTTTGACTTTTTCTGAAAAGCATGAAGAACATAAATTTTATTGCCCAATTGAACAGCGACAACAGTTCTGTATGCTTCTTTGTCGTATTTAATAGCAAGTTCAAATACGCCAGAGCCAATACCTTTAAAAGGTTTTACATCTTTAGGAATTCCGCCGAACTGGATAAATTGCAGTTCATCCCCGATTAACTTTTTAACTTCAGGTGGAAAGCTCAGTAGATTTTTTTTGGAATTTCCCATCCAACGAATAGCTCGCATTATAGAAATCTTCTCAATTAGTTAACATCTGAGCCTCTTAAATTATAGGAAATTTACTATAAAAGTGGTTAGCCAACTATTAACAATCAACAATTAGCAACGAACAATTAGACTTTTGACCCCAAAGCTCAAATTAATAGCGCTCAGAAATCAATCAACTGAATTAGTTAACTCTTCATTATTCCAATTAATCGTATCTCCCATCTTGCTACCATCGTGATAGGCAGCCAAAAGAACCTCACTGGTTTTACCCCAAGAAATTGAACCTGTGTTGGAAATAGCGATCGCACCTAAATCTCTTTTCCGTCCCCTTGCCTCACTCATAGATCGCTCCATTGCCTCACTCAAACTCAGACCATCAGTTACCCGAATAACTATTTTGGCAGCCAAACATTCTTCCATAATGTCCTCACCGATCCCCGTACAGCTAACTCCTGCCCAGTCATTGGCATAATTACCCGCAGGCATTGCCGAGTCACTGACTCTACCAATTCGCTCCAAGCCCTTACCGCCTGTAGATGTGGCAGCAGCGATATTACCATGACTATCCAAAGCCACCACCCCGATTGTGCCTTTACGGTCTTCGTGCTTAATAACCAGCTCTTCCTCAGCGACAACACCTGCCATTTTGGTAGTTTTATTGGCAAAATCTCGACGTTCTTGCATCCACTCTTGCAGCCTGACTTCAACTAAAGGGTCATAGATTGGTACTTTTAATTCTCTAACTAGCTCCGCCCCACCATAATCAGACAAGACGCGATCTTCTTCTTGCTGGAGAAACTGTGCCAACTCAATCGGGTGTTCTACTCGCGCAACATTAATCACCCCACTAAAACGCTGCTTCGCCCCATCCATTAGCGAAGCACTCATCCGAACCTGACCATCAGATTGCAATACAGAACCCGTTCCTGCATTAAAAATTGGTTCGGTCTCTAACATTTGCGCCCCTTTGACTACTGCTTCGGTTGCCGTACCTCCTGCTTGCAAGTCAGCATAGACAGATTCGAGAATGCCATAGAGGGTTTTGCGAACAGCAGCCTGTCCTGCCTCACTTTTAAGGTGACCACCTGCGCCCCCGTGAATGATTAATTTTGGTTGCACCTGATCTGTAGACATAATTGAAATATTGCTTGATAAATTTTGAAGGTTATTTAATTTGCAAGATTGCGAGCCTGCTTATTCTAGTATTAAGTTTTTAAGAAACCAAATTTTAAAATTATGAATTATCCTCAGCCACCCTGGAATTTAAAAGGTTTTGCCATTCAGACTTTGAGTTTGCTTGATGTAGAGCGATCGCGCCAATTCATCCCTGCCGAATTAGAAATTATCTCGGTCTTACCAGGCAAAACCCTAGGGGGAATTTATCTCTCGGCTTATGGAGAAGGTTCACTACTGCAATATAACGAGTTGATTATGGTGCCTGGTCTAACTCGCTATCAAAACAAAATTGGTTCTTGGATCTCTCATATCTACGTTGATAATAAGACTTCTGTCGCAGGTGGTCGAGAAATTTGGCAGCTACCTAAAGAAATGGCTGATTTTAGTTGGGAACCAGATGTAGCGCAAGAGTCAGCTAAACAAGGAAAAGTTACAGTCAAGCAAGATAATCAGCTTCTTTGCCAACTAGAGTATAAAAAAGAATGGTATCAACCCAGTACTTGGTGGCAGCAAGAAATTGCGGCTGATGCTTTTAGCGGGTTAGATACTGATTTATGGCAATTTAACAATCGTTTTAAATGCCAATTTGATTGGCTCTCTGGAAAGGTGGAAATTCCAGAAAGTAGTCCTTTTGCGAACTTAAATCTAGAACAACCTTTACTAACCGTAAAAATGAATCAACTTGATCTGGTTGCAGGAAAACCTGAAGTTATGGGCGAGAAGTCGAATTCTCAGTTGATTTTGAATTGAGTTGATTAAGGACTTGTCTGCAAAGGGATTGTTCAAAAAATTGTGTCGCTCTCTGGTTTGTTGCTAACCTTAAAAATCACCTGCTTACCTGTGTTTTATGTCTTCCCAATTTATTCTTACTTTTTCCTGTGTTGATACACGCGGGATTGTTGCCAAAGTTTCGGGATTTTTGGCTGATCATGGCTGCAACATTCTAAAATCCGCTCAGTTCTTTGATGCAGAAACAGGTCAGTTTTTCATGAGGTGCGTCCTCGAAAGCCAGGAAAGTATTCAGGAAGATCAGCTAAGAGAAGGCTTTGAGCATATTGCCTCTTCTTTTGAGATGGATTGGAATTTGCAAGATGCTTTTTACAAACCCAAAGTCTTGATAATGGTTTCTAAGTTTGACCATTGTCTGCAAACATTGCTTCATCGCCACAAGTCTGGGTCTATTCCGATGGACGTGGTAGGTGTAATCTCAAATCATCCCAATCTTCAGCCCTTAGCTAATTTTTACCAAATTCCTTTTCTCTATTACCCCATTACCAAGGAAACAAAACCACAACAAGAAGCTCTGGTTTTTGACTTTATCCAGAAGAACAAAGTAGATTTGACGGTTCTTGCTCGCTATATGCAAATTCTCAGTTCCGATTTAAGCGATAAACTTTTCGGCAAATGTATCAATATTCATCACTCTTTTTTGCCTGGGTTTAAAGGATCTCGCCCCTATCATCAGGCTCATAAGCGAGGCGTAAAAATTATGGGAGCCACTGCTCACTATGTGACAAAAGATTTGGATGAAGGTCCTATTATCGAACAAGAAACAACCCGCATTAATCATGCTCACACCCCAGAGGAGATGGTTGAAATGGGTCAACATTTAGAAAGCCTCGTTCTCTCTAGAGCCGTTAAAGCTCATGTACAAAACAGAATTTTGTTGAACGGCAAGAAAACGGTGGT
>CALKUU010000216.1 GCA_937996665.1 uncultured Xenococcaceae cyanobacterium
TATTGCAGCTTACAAAATTTCCTTTCTCGATCTATTTCTGGCTCTAGCCAAGAATAAGCGAAATGACTAATCGAATTAAGTTGGGGGAAAGCCTGCCTAATGGCCTCCATTTGTTGTTCTAGCGAAGGGTGATTTCTGTACTCTGCGCCCCAGACTCCTGCGAGCGCGGGAGTAATTTTCGTTCCTGATGGAGCAGCATCAACCACTTTGCCAATCTCTCGTAAAATACAATCTGTCCCCTCGCAGACTGCATAAGACATGGCGTGCCATTCCAAAGAAGAAGGCAATCTATCCCAAGCTTGCAGACGTGAATCAAAGCTCGCTTTGCCAACTAAGCGATTGGCATCGGGGAAAAATACGCCACCGGCGGGAATTCCTTGCTTTAGTGCTGGCGCAGCCGCAAAAGAAACAAAATCAATTACGCCTTGGGCAGCATGGGCAACGGAGAAAAACCAGAGATCTGATTGTAATTTGGCGTGGCGGGCTTGAATACTAGCATTTGCTTTGAGACCACTAGTAGCACGACCCTGCCAACTGGGTTCTCCTTCTTTGGGGTATTTGCGATCCACCGCTTGCAGATCAGCGATCGTGATTCTACCTTGATTGACGTATTTAGTGATTAAAGCTTTGCCTTTTTGATTGGTGGCGCGATTGATAATTGTTTGTAGAGATGCCGAGCTATAAATCCACAGGTCTTTGACATTTTTGACAAAAGATTGGTCGCCCGAACCTTGGGGATAACGAATATAGTCAAATAAAAGCCCATCTGGTTGGCGTTTTAAAACTGCATTGACGAGGTGGTAATAGTCGGTTTGGACTTGTTTGTTATAGGGATCAATAAAGGCTTGTGAGAGATCGCTTACAAAATTCAAACTATCCTCACCTTGAGCATTGCGAGCCAAGGTATCTTGCTTGCTCGCGTCTTGGGCATAGCTATAGCCAAAATTAAGACCAAACATCCAGGCATAAACCTTTAAGCCCCGCTCTCTTCCTTTGGCGATCGCCTGCTCCAAAAGATCAACATTTTCTGCCCCTGGAGTTCTCACTACTGAAATCCAAGGAGTATTGTTTTCCGCAGGAGGCAAGAGAACTTGACTATCGTAGAAAACCTCTAAATGAACCTGGTTATACCCAAGATTAACAATCCGATCCAAAACATAGTCAATCGAACCAGCGCTAACATCACAAGGATAAAGGCGTAGCCAGACTGCCTGGGTTTGCGGCCAATTTTGATTGCGACATTGTTGCAGAATATCGCTATGTTCTTTGACTACTGCATCATAGGCTTGACCTGCTTGTTTGTTCCCAGCTAAAGAATCTTTGAGGAGCTTTTCTTTTTGGCTGACTTCTCTAATGTCTAGTTTGCAATATCGGTCGGTGGTGACTGCTGCTGCGGGTTGTTGATTTTGCCCAGGGAAAATTGTACTGGCAACGGCTAAAGAACCAGCTACCATTACTGAAAATAAGTTTTTTAATTTAGGCATCGTCATTTATTCGCTTGATTATCTGCACAATATAACCGCCCTAGTTTTGATATTCTAGTGCCAATTTGGCAGTGTAGTTAATTTTACAGATTTAAGTGATTTCGCCCAAATTATAGACAAACAATAGGTAAAAACTAGAGTGCTGAAAGGTCAGTTAACAAAATTTTTCCAAGATGCTGTCTTCGAAAAATTTTGTTAATAGTCATGATTTTTGTTAAACCGATCACTTAAAATTAAATGATTAATTTGCTGATTTGAAAAAACGATTGAAAAAAATATCGGTACGATAGATTGAGTCATGAGATCAACAAAGAAAGCTATTAAACAAGCTAAAAAATTCCTAGAAATTCTAGGAATTGTTGGAAATCTGAGTATTATTCTTGGTGTAATAAGCTTTGTCTCAAAAGAAGGACAGCGTCGAAACTCAGAGATTTACCAAGCATGGCAAGTAATTAATACTTCATATAGTCAATCTGGAAATGGTGGACGTAGAGAAGCCATGGAGTTTTTGAACTCAAAACCAAGGAGATCCCCTTTTTTTTGTCAAGGTGGGAAAGGCAAAGTCTATCTGGTATCGAAGTTCCAAATGCATACTTAGTTGAAATTAAACTTAATAGAGCAGATTTAGGCAGTGGAAATTTTAACGGAGCAAATCTAGCCAGTGCTGACCTTCAAAATGCACTTCTGGATGTAGCAAATCTCCAAAATAGTTTTTTAAAGGAAGTTAATTTTCAAAATGCAAATCTAGAGAAAGCTAACTTTCAAAATGCACTTCTAAATTTAGCTAATTTTGAGCAAGCATTTTTATCTGAAACAAATTTAACAAACAAACAAATAAAATCAACCTGTTTCTGGGATAAAGCCATTTACAAAGGAAAGTGGGATAAGGAAAAAAATAAACCCATAGCTATTGAACCCGAAAATACAAAATTTATTGAATATCTTAGAAATGATTCATCATCAAATCCAGGGATGATAAATGATTGCAAACTCTGGAATGATAAATAAATATATTCATGATTTGGTCTTGTTTTCTAATCACAACATAGAAAGCTTAATGGGCATTTAAGAATGTTGTTTACATACTAATTGCTTGACTAAATCCTTATGATGTATCGGTTATGTCTCTTCCTATTTCAATAGCTTGCTAGAAACAGTTCCTGTGCCGAAATCTCCTGCAAGTGTAAACAACGGTATACTTGTCCTGAAATAAGTACAATTCAAAAATCTGATGGAAATAGTTAACTATTCAGAAGCAAGAGAAAATTTTAAAAAAGTTCTTGATCGAGTAAGTGATGATTGCGACTCCACCTTAATCAAAAGAAGAGACCATGAAGATGTTGTTCTGTTATCAAAGAGTCATTATGACTCGATTATGGAGACACTATATTTGATGAGTTCTCCTGCTAATGCACAACATTTAATAGAAGCGATCGCCAGAGATAAGGCTGGAGAAGGGGAATCTCATGGGTTGATCGATGCGTCCTAAAGGATACCGCTCCGCATATGACCTAATTTGGGACAACAAAGCTTGGCAGGATTATCTGTATTGGCAAAAACAGGATAAGAAAACCCTCAAAAGAATCAATCGACTTATTCGAGATACTCTATCTAATCCATTTACTGGGATTGGTAAGCCCGAACCTCTCAAAGAAAATTTATCTGGCTATTGGTCAAGGAGAATTGACGAAAAGAATAGATTAATTTATCGGGTTGGGGAAAACTATATCAAAATTATTTCTTGTCGATATCACTACTAAAAAATACTCTTGAGCTGATTGCCATCTCCATAATGAGCGCGTTTAAAAACTAGCTAGAAAGTCACAACCGAACCTCGTTTAGATCGGTTTCTACTCAAAAATTTGTTCGGGCAGAAAACCAGACTAGATAGGGGATAGAAGCCACACTTCTAGTATTTTTGCTGGTTAGTTAGGATAAAAACAACGAAGCGCAAAAGAGCGCACAACGTTAAACCAACCCAGTTAAATTAAACAAGTTACATCAGTTAATTACCTAACTATTAATTGAAGGAGATAAAATTATGACTTTAGTACGTTACACCCCTTGGCAAGAAATCAATTCACTTGCTGGTCAACTAAATAGTTTATTTGATGATACCCTTCCTGCTCGTTGGGAAGACTTTGGTAATTTATCCAAAGTACCTGCTGCTGAACTCTCCGAAACCAATGAAGCATTGCATCTCAAACTAGAAGTTCCTGGCATGGAAGCCAAGGATTTAGACATTCAAGTAATGGCTGATCGAGTAGCGATCGCTGGTGAAAGAAAATCCGAAACTAAGTCCGAAAAAAATGGTAAAACTCTTTCCGAATTCCGTTACGGAAAATTCTCTAGAGGAATCCCTCTACCTCTCCGTATCCAAAACACCAAAGTTACCGCCGACTACAAGGACGGTATCCTCAATCTGACTCTCCCTAAAGTAGAGGAAGAGAAAAACAAAGTAGTCAAAATTGACCTTTTAGGTAAAGCTACCGATTAAGCTAGCAAGGATCATGAAAACTGATCATTTTCTTGATTTGCATCCATGCGGGTCATAACTTGATCTAGACGATCAAAGTTTAATATTTTTGCGCTGCTAGATTAATAGTCAATCCCAGCCACTAATTAAGTGGCTGGTTTTTTATTTTGTAAAAAGAATTTTCACAAAAAACTAATCTTAGAGTGATTAGGTTCATTCGATAAATAAATTATTCCAAAAATCAAACTCTAAATTAGATGGTTCTAATGGTTAACAGCTTGTCCTAAAAGAATTAGCATAGCTGAAGCTATGAAGAAAATTTTTCAACCATAATGTTTAGATAGTTCTAGCTATAATTTCTAAACTAATGACAACCAATGGAGTGATTTAGCTAGGATTAATGTCATTCTAATCCAAAGTTAATATTGTTCTCATCTAAAGTTAACATTGCTCTAATTAATAATATTAGGGTATTGCATTAAAGTTATTTTTTGCCAAATAATATAGATTTTCAGGCATTTATTTTCGATAAAAAGCAAAAGCTTAATTATTTTCGTATCACTAATAGTATTATTTTTCGTTATATTCTGGTAATATACCGTATCAGTTAAAGATGGTTAACTAATTAATTTGTCTGACTATCTTTTATTATTTTTTGACTTTTATTAATTTTCCTCTATTAAAACCAAGTAGATGGACTTTATAGAAAGAAATCGGAAAAAGAAAAACATGAAAAATCGCAAAGTAGCTAGAAGACAATTACTTCAATTTGGTGCCTTAGCTTTAGGTTCGGGAATAGTCACCAGCGCAACTAGTGCTCACGGTAATTCTTTTGACTCAAAAGGAACTTTAGTCGCGCTTGATTCCTTAGATGAAAAATCTACTCCTCAGCAAGTATTGAACGAGCTTATAGCTGGAAATAAACGTTTTGTAGAGAATAAACCCGAAGGTCGCAACCAAGACTATATTCGTTTGGTAGAAGTTTCCCAAGGACAAAAGCCTTTAGTATCGATCTTAGGTTGTGCGGATTCTAGAGTTCCGATTGAAGTTGTTTTTGACCGTGGTTTAGGTGACTTGTTCGTAGTGCGAGATGCCGGAAACATCGCTACTCCTGAGGAAATTGGCAGCCTAGAGTACGGAACTTATGTGTTGGGTTCAAAAGTTTTAATGGTCATGGGTCACGAAAAATGTGGCGCGGTTAAAGCTGCTTTAGACGGTAAACCCCTCCCTGGTCAGATGGGTAGTATTGTTAAGGCAATTGAACCTGCTATTAATCGAACAGCTCAAGATGACTCCCAAGAGTTTTATACTCAAACAGTCAAAGACAATGTGATGTTACAAGTTAAAAGAGTAAATGAGTCTCCTCTAATTCAAGAATTAGTTCGAGACAATAAATTAATTGTTGTTGGTGCTTACTATAAGTTGAGAACTGGAGAAGTTAGTTTAATTAACTAACTATCTTTAGTGATATTTGTAGCGATCGCAATTTGCCCAGCAGATTTTAAGTAGTCAGGATTAAGAGTTAAACATTTAAGGTCTCATCCTCTGTTGTTAATTTTTTGTCTTGGTGTATTGCGATCGCCTCGCATCTTTTCTCTTAAACTCTCCCCAAAAAACTACCAAAAACCAGGTAAAAACTGCGTCAAATCCTTAATCGTTTTATTGATAGATCTTGCTACCTGGATATGAGGTTCATCTGCCTCAATCGGAATAATGTTTGCCTTTGCACCTATCCCAAAATCATTAACGATTAGATTGGCAGCTTCTAAGCCCGTGACATAAGCCTTTTCGGCTTTGGTGGATGCGTAATGCTATTAAGCTAAAGGTAGTTAAAACTATTAGTTGCTCAAAGCGATGGACTGTCCTAAATGTAAGTCATCTCAAAGGAAAAAAAACGGTTTTCGGCGAGGAAAACAATCCTACAGATGCA
>CALKUU010000217.1 GCA_937996665.1 uncultured Xenococcaceae cyanobacterium
TGCCCATCCTGAAAAACCGATTGCGGAACTGCCGTTATTAACTAAAGCTGAAGAGCAGCAGCTATTAGTTGACTGGAACAATACTCAAGCCGAATATCCAGAAGCCAGTTGCATCCATCAATTATTTGAAGCTCAAGCAGCGAAAACCCCTGATGCGGTAGCCGTAGTATTTGAATCACAACAGCTAACCTATCGTGAATTAAATAACCGCGCCAATCAGCTAGCTCATCACTTACAAGCCCAAGGAGTTACCCCCGAAACCTTGGTGGCGATTTGTGTAGAGCGATCGCATTTAATGGTAGTTGGACTGCTAGCAATTCTTAAAGCCGGAGGTGCCTATGTACCTTTGGATCCGAACTATCCTCAAGAGCGACTAACGGATATACTTGCAGATTCTCAAGCCCCGATTCTCTTAACTCAAGAAAAACTAGTTGAGCAACTTCCCCAAACCTCAGCCCAAATAATCTGTTTAGATAGCAACCCAGAAACAATTGAGCAAGAGAGCCAAGAAAACCCAGTTAGCGAGCTAAAACCTAATAATCTGGCATATATTATCTATACTTCTGGCTCAACAGGGAAACCCAAGGGAGTTCAGATCGAACATCGGAGCGCCGTTAATCTTCTCAACTCAATTCGTAAACAGCCAGGTCTAACCAAGGAAGATACGGTTTTGGCAGTTACGACTATCTCCTTTGATGTTGCAATCCCCGAAATCTTCTTACCCCTAGCAGTAGGTGCAAAATTAGTAGTTGTTAGCAGTGCGATCGCCGCTGATGGTCAAGAGTTACTCAAAGCCTTAAATACTTCCCAAGCTACTTTTCTCCACCCCACCCCCATAACCTGGCGAATTTTACTAGCAGCAGGTTGGCAGGGTAGCAAAAATCTGAAGATGGTTTCCACGGGGGAAGCCTTACCTCAAGAGCTAGCAATCCAGCTCTTACCCAAAGGGAAAGAACTCTGGAACTTATATGGCCCCACAGAAATTACTATCTGGGCAACAGGTTACAAAATCGAGTCTGGTGATCAACCAATCCTAATTGGTCGTCCTCTTGATAACACCCAAATTTACATTCTTGATACTGCACAACAACCAGTACCAGTTGGCGTTCCTGGGGAGTTACATATTGCTGGTGCTGGAGTAGCAAGAGGCTATCTCAACCGACCAGAATTAACTGCCGATAAATTTATCTGGCATGAAGGCTTAAATTGCCGTCTTTATAAAACAGGAGATCTAGTTCGCTATCTAAGTGATGGCAATATTGAATGTTTGGGACGAATTGATACTCAAGTAAAAGTTCGTGGTTTTCGGATCGAGCTAGGGGAAATCGAAGCAGTACTCGATGCCCATCCCCAGATTAGGCAGGCAGTAGTTACTGCTCCAGCAGATAGTTCAGGCAGTAACCGCTTAGTAGCTTACATAGATAGCAAATCTGAATCAATTGATACGGCTACGCTCCGTCAGTTTCTTAAACAAAAATTGCCAGAGTACATGGTGCCTTCTAGCTTTATTTTCTTAGCAGAATTACCCCTAACTTCTAATGGCAAGGTAGATCGCCGTAGTTTACCTGCTCCTGAAGAATTTCAAGCAGAATCAACAGCTAACTTTGTTGCTCCCCAAAATGAACTGGAATTACAACTTACTAAAATCTGGGAAAAAGTCCTGGGGGTTCGCTCTATTAGCATCGAAGACAACTTCTTTGAATTGGGTGGACACTCTTTGCTGGCTATTCTTCTCTTTACTGAGATCGAAAAGCAAACTGGCAAAAAACTACCCCTCGCTACTCTATTCCAAGCATCAACTATTAAAGAGCTAGCTAACTTACTTAGAGATGAAGATTGCTTACCCTCTTGGACTTCTCTTGTCCCGATTAAGCCAGGCGGTTCTAAGCGACCTTTTTTCTGTATTCATGGCGCTGGTGGTCACGTTCTCAATTACTATTCTTTATCTCGTCATCTCAGCCAAGAGCAGCCCTTTTACGCTCTCCAAGCTCAAGGACTCGATGGTAAAAATCCTATTCACGAAAATTTCTCAGATATGGCAGCTCACTATATCAAGGAAATCCGCGAACTTCAACCAGAAGGCCCTTACTTCTTGGGGGGCTATTGCGGAGGCGGCAAGATTGCCTTAGAAATGGCACACCAGCTAAAACAACAAGGACAAGAGGTCGGGATCCTCGCTTTCTTCAATACCTTTAACCTGCCTAAAAAGCCATCAGATAGATCTTGGCTTGCCAAGCAAGGCGATCGCCTTGATTTCATGATTAAAGACATTGGCTATCACTGGGGTAATCTTTCTCTACTCAAACCCAAGGACAAATTAACCTTTCTCCAAGAACGAGCTAGATGGGCGCAAAGACGTTTTCAAACCAAGATTAAAGCCGGAGAAGAAATGAACCCCCTAGATTCGCTGCTTAAACTACATGATCGCTTGGTAATGGATTATGAGCCAAAAGTTTATCCAGGTCGCATCACCATTTTTCAAACTCGCAAACTAAATGATGCTGATTACGATAGCCGAGTTGGTTGGGAGGGACTGGCAACTGAAGGTATTGAATTCCACGAAATTCCTGCCTACTTCAGAGGCATATTAGTCGAGCCTTTTGTCAAAAACTTGGCTCAACAACTAGAAACTTGTTTAGAACATGCGGAGGTTAATCAATAATGGACTTAATTTTAACGGCAATTATTTATAGCATCTTGGTCTTGAGTATCAATATTTTTGTAGCTATACCTTTCTCTAGCTGGGTGGCAGTTCGTGCAGGGGCGATCGATCTACCAGGAGAAATCAAAGTCCACTCTACACCAACACCCCGATTAGGGGGCTTGGGAATCTTGCTGACATTTTTGTTAGCAGTTAGTGCTTTGACGATGAATTTCGATTTTTCCAGTATTGCTCTTCATCGACTAGTAGTTTTAATGACTCTGCTTATTTGTTTAGGGGTTGTTGGGTTTCTAGATGATGTCCATAACCTAAGCCCATTGCTGAGATTTATAGTAGAAGGAGTTATCGGGATTGTTCTCACTGTTTCGATACTCGGTGCAAACATAAGTTGGCCGCTTTTGATAGTTTCTTGGTTTTGGATAGTCGGTCTAATTAATGCCTATAATTTTCTCGATGGTCTGGATGGTCTAGCGGCTAGTGTCGCCACGGCGAATTTGATAGCTTTGGGGATAGTCTTTTTTATCTCTGGGAATAGTCTTTTTGCACTTGTTGCGGGAACGATGGCTTTGGCAACCTGCGGATTTTTGCGCTTTAATTGGCCTCCAGCTTCTATTTTTATGGGGGATATTGGCAGTCTTTCTTTAGGATTTATAATTTCTGCTTTATCTTTAATCCTCGTAGCGAACGAAAGCTTTTCGACAAACTCCATGCTAGCTGTTGTTTTAGCCGCTATTTTGCCCTTGGGCGATTTAACGGCTACTGTTTTTCGTCGTTTTCTGAGTGGGAAACCTCTTTTTCAAGGCGATCGCGGTCATTTCTATGATGTCTTAGTTGATCGATTTGGTTTCACAAAGTCCCAAGTAGTCTACTTTTCTCTAATAATGGCTTTGGTGGTCGGTAGTTTATCAATCTTGATCTTTAAAATGTAAAATTAAGACCATTTCAAGGAGAGACTAATTTAGAATTTTGAATTCTCGAAAAGCCATCCAAAGAAAATGGATAAACTAACTAGATTACCAACCATCTGTTTAAAGCCAAGTTTTTTTGACCAAGTAAAATACAAACACCATAGTTTTGGGCTAATTATCTATTCCTCCAAATAGCTTGGAAATTTGACCTTATTATTCAGGTCTGAGAAAAAAGACTTTAGGTTTAGCTACTGGTTTTAAGTTAGCCAAACCTAAAAACTAAGATTGAATTAAAGAGCTATCGGTGTCTACCACCCACTTGCACATTAGGAGATTGAATTACAGTACTAGGCTCATTCCCATTCCATTTGCGGATTCTTTCTCGCTCAATTTTTAGTTGTTCTAATTTCAGCAACTCAGGGGTAATTGATTTAGCTCGCAGCAAATTAGCTTCCGCCTCAGCTTTAGCACGTTCAATAGTCACTTGCGCTTCACCTCTAGCTCTGGCAACTTCTGCTGCCGATTGCGCTTCAACCTTGCGACGATTTGCCTCAGCAGTTTGAGCCGCTTGCTGCGCAGCAAATTGCTCATCAATACTACGTTGAATATCAGGAGGAAGACGTAAAGGCGAAAGCAAAGAAACATCTTGAATGGCGATGCTAGGAAAACGCTGTTGAGTACATTCGGTAACCCCTGCCACTAATTTTTGCTGATTATAGGGGAGCATCGAAGGAGTTAACTTCTGATTTTCTGCCACCGAAGAAAAACAATTTCTTAACCCATTACGCAGCTCATTGGCACGAAAAGCATCTGGATTTTTGCGGTATTGCTTATAGAAATGATGTAATTTAGTACCGCTGCCATTTTCTACTGGTTCGGTAGTGAAGCCAAAAGAAACACCCACATCTGCCGAAACAGGACTTCCACTGACAGAGAAGACCACGGATTCATCACTAGGAGATCCTTCTGTTGTTGATTGGGTAAAGGGATAGGTATTGATGTAAGTGGGGAAAACTACAACATTTTCGGTATAGCCGTTGTACCAAACTCGTCCTGAAACCAGCTCAGCATTATCAATTCCCTTTTCTCCACCATATAACTGAATTTTTAAGCCCGCAAAACCAGGTTCGACAGTAGCCACATTAGTCCCAGGGACTGTGCCACAAGAACTTATCGCGATCGCCAATGTTGAAAAACCAAGTAAAGAAGTAAGTTTAGATCTAAAATTTGTCATTTTTTGTCTGTTCCAAAATCTCGAACAGAGAAATATTTAATTCTTGAGCATCAGAATTTTCTTTGATGGCTATTAATAAATCGAGCTGAGCAGCAACATGAGCTGGAGACAGCTCTAGAAATTCGCTAATTCCTAAATTTGAGTATTCAGGAAAAGCAGCAATAAAAATCTTTCTGGCTTTATTTGCGGCATCAAATTTTTTGAGTGCATATATACCTGAGCTTGTTAAAGCAGTCGGTACGCTCAACCAAATAGCAAAGCCGATCCAGGGTTTTTTCGAATTGAGAAATGTAGGTGCTGCCGAAATCAAAGCTAGAGCAAAGATAATCTCAGTAGCTCCAATCAGCAGTATTTGTTTAAGTCTCATCTCAACATCTCAACCATCAGGATTAGAAAAACCCATCGGTTAAGAGAAAAATTAATTGCTTTATATAGCCAAATGTCAATCTAGTTTGGAACCAAGGTCCCTAAATTGAGTTAAAAAATTACTGAAACAACCAAAAATTAATCTATCTGTTTCAAGATTTTGGGCTCCATTAAAATCGTTAGTTTGTAGCTCCAATCGATTTCCTTCGCGCCCTAGTTATTACCTTGATTTAAAAGATATATTTGAATCTTTTAGGTAAAGAAACTTGCCCAGCTTGGATTGCTTATGTAATACATTGTAGCAAATAAAGTTGGGAATTTAATATTTTTTAGATGAAGATGGCTAGTCGTTAGCTGAAAATAAAATGAACTTTTACGGCTTTGAAACTTCTTTAAATATAGAAACGATAGTTATTGGACAAATAAGAGTAAGCTAAAATCTGAAGAATTATCTTGAATGAGCGATCGCCTTCTTGCCAAGACCAAAATTAAATCATCGAGATAGTAGAACCGACTCTTCATGCTGCAAACAAGGAAATATTTGAGAACAAACCCGTTTAAGAAGACAATTGTAAATAACTTAGATAATGTTTTCCTAGTAATTAACGACTATCTTTACTGAACTTTAGCAATACCTGCATATTTACCTAGTAGTATATGTAATATCTAATAAATTATTTATATTACATATTATTCTTACTAGACATTAACTATGAAATCTTCTAATCCTTTTAAACTATCTTCTCTTGACGGTCAAAATGGCTTTGTGATTAATGGTGTTAACCCCGATGATTTTTCGGGAGCGTCATTAAGCAATGCAGGAGACGTTAATGGCGATGGCATTGATGACTTAATAATTGGTGCAGTCCGTGCAGAACCAAACCTAGGAGATCTAGACGCAGGACTAAGTTATGTAGTTTTTGGTAGCAATACTGGTTTTGATGCCAGCTTAGAATTATCATCTTTGGATGGGTCTAATGGCTTTACCATTACTGGTATTGATGCTGATGACATGCTAGGAAGATCGGTAAGCAGTGCAGGTGATTTTAACGGTGATGGCATTGGCGATCTTATTGTTGGTGCCTATGGTGGCGACCCCAACGGAATAAGTAACGCAGGAGAAAGCTACATTATCTTTGGTAGAAATACGGGTTTTGATGCTCGCTTCGAATTAGATTCTGTGACCGGAGTAGATGGTTTTGTCATCAATGGTATTGATGACACTGATCGCTCAGGATTTGATGTGAGTGGAGCAGGAGATCTTAACAATGACGGGATTGATGACATAGTCATCGGGGCATACGACGGAGATCCTAATGGCATTCGTGATGCAGGGGAAAGCTATGTAGTCTTTGGCAAAAGAACGGGCTTTACTGCTAGCTTAGACTTAGCTCTTTTGGATGGAGTCAAAGGTTTTACGATCAATGGTCTAGAAGAAGATGATCGCCTCGGCAGATCGGTAAGTAGTGCAGGGGATATTAATGGTGATGGTATTGATGACCTCATTATTGGTGCTGATTTTGCTAACCCCAATGGAATTAATAATGCAGGTCAAAGCTATGTAATTTTTGGTGACTCTAATGGTTTCGACTCAATTTTAGAGGTATCGAATCTAGATGGAAGCAATGGCTTTACGATCAATGGAATCAATACTTATGATGCCTCTGGTAAATCAGTAAGTAGTGCCGGAGATTTTAATGGCGATGGTATTGATGACCTCATTATCGGTGCATTTGCAGGAGACCCTAATGACAATAATGATGCCGGAGAAAGTTATGTAGTCTTTGGCAGAAATACAGGTTTTGATGCCAGTCTAGAATTATCCTCTCTAGATGGAACGAATGGCTTTGTAATCAATGGGGTTGATGAAGGCGATCGCTCTGGTTTTTCTGTAAGTGGAGCAGGAGATTTCAACGGTGATGGACTTGGTGACATCATCATCGGTGCAAATTTAGCAGATCCTAATGGCAATAACAATGCCGGAGAAAGCTATTTAGTTTTTGGAAGCTCCAGTAGTTTTGGTACTAGTTTCAATTTAGCTGATTTAGATGGCACTAACGGTTTTGTTCTCAATGGACTAGATGCTGGTGACTATTCAGGTTTTGCTAGCGGTGCAGGTGATATCAATGGGGATGGACTTGATGACATCATTATTGGTGCTGACAATGGAGATCCTAATGGAACCTCATCAGGAGAAAGCTATGTAGTTTTTGGGACAAGAGATATTATCGGTACTACTCCTGCCCCTACTCCAACCCCCACCTTAGATGCCCTCGATATCAACATCAACCGTTTTCAAAATAGCGACCAGCCAGGTACATTTTTGTTTGCAGGGGAAGAAGAAAGTAGTTCTATCCGCTCAGATTTCCCTCAATTTGAAGAAGAAGGTTTTGCCTTTAGAGTGGCAGATGAGGCAGGAGATGATCTCGTTGAAATCTTCCGTTTCCAAAGTGTTAACAACCCTGGTACTTTCTTGTTTGTGGGAGAGGAAGAAAGACAAAGTGTCAATGCCAACTTCTCAGCCGATTTTGTCGAGGAAGGTACTGCTTTCTTTGTTTTACCTGCTACTTCTGAGGTAGGAACAACTCTTTTCCGTTTCCAAAATACTAATCAACCTGGTACTTTCTTGTTTGCAAACGCAGAGGAGAGAACAAGCATCTTAGCTGATTTCCCTCAATTTGTAGAAGAAGGTGCTGCTTTTAATGTTGCAATCTAGATTCTAAAATTTGTTGGTTGAGTCTGAGTTGAATATCAAGATAAGCTCTGGTTTTGCCTCGATAACCAGCTCAGACTAAGTCATCTATTTTAATGACGATGACTTAGGTTTGTTTTTTTTGTTAAAGCTAATAGCTAAAAGTTAAAACCAACATATCATCAAAGTGTACTTCTATACTTCTATCTGAATATCCATACACAGAGGTTGTGTTTAAGTGCCTATTTGATTACTCGATTCAACGATACGAGAAGTATTTAATCATGACATTTTCTAATCCTTTCGAACTGTCTTCCCTTAATGGCAGAAATGGTTTTGTTATCAATAGCATTGACATAGGCGATCGTTCAGGTCTTTCAGTAAGTGGAGCGGGAGATGTTAATGGTGATGGCATCGATGACCTCATTATTGGCGCATTTGGTGCAGACCCCCTTGGCACTACTTTAGTAAATAATTTAGCAGGAGAGAGTTATGTTGTCTTTGGCTCGGATAGTGGGTTTACTGCCAGGGTAGAATTATCCGCTCTGGATGGAACCAATGGTTTTATTCTCAATGGCATTGATGAGTTTGACTTTTCAGGTAGATCAGTAAGTGGAGCAGGGGATGTTAATGGCGATGGTATTGATGACCTCATTATTGGCGCATATGGCGCAGACCCCAATGGCAATAATTATGCAGGAGAAAGCTATGTTGTCTTTGGCTCGGATAGTGGGTTTACTGCCAATTTAGAACTGTCCGACCTCAATGGAACCAATGGTTTTATTCGAAATGGGATTGATGCAAGTGACAGCTCAGGTAGGTCAGTAAGTGGAGTAGGAGATGTAAATGGTGATGGTATTGATGACCTTATCATTGGCGCAGGCGGTGCAGACCCTAATGGCGATAGTAGTGGAGAAAGTTATGTTGTCTTTGGCTCGAATAGTGGACTTCCTGGCAGTTTAGGATTATCTGCTCTAGATGGAAACAATGGTTTTGTTCTCAATGGCATTGATGAGTTTGATATTTCAGGTAATTCAGTAAGTGGTGCGGGTGATGTTAATGGTGATGGTATTGATGACCTCATTATTGGCGCAGGAGGTGCAGACCCCAATGACAATGATTTTGCAGGAGAGAGTTATGTTGTCTTTGGCTCGGATAGTGGGTTTGCTGCTAATTTAGAATTGTCTTCCTTAAATGGAAACAATGGTTTTGTTCTCAATGGTATTGACGAAGGCGATCGCTCGGGTAATTCAGTAAGTGGTGCCGGGGATATAAATGGTGATGGTATTGATGACCTCATTATTGGTACAAACTCCGCAGGAGAGAGTTATGTTGTCTTTGGCTCGGATAGTGGGTTTACGGCTAGTTTAGAATTGTCTTCCTTAAATGGAAACAATGGTTTTGTTATCGAAGGTGATCGTTCAGGTAATTCAGTGAGTGGAGCAGGAGATGTTAATGGTGATGGTATCGATGACCTCATTATTGGTGCAAATAGAGCAGACCCCAATGGCAATACAAGTGCAGGAGAAAGTTATGTTGTCTTTGGCTCGAATAGTGGGTTTACTGCCAGTTTGGATTTATCTGCTCTAAATGGAACCAGTGGTTTTGTTCTCAATGGTATTGACGAAGGCGATCGTTTAGGTGATTCAGTAAGTGGAGCAGGAGATGTTAATGGTGATGGTATTGATGACCTTATTATCGGCGCATCTTATGCAGAACCCAACGGAAATAGATCAGGAGAGAGCTATGTTGTCTTTGGGCTGAGAACTAGACCAGAAATTAATACGCCCAATACTGTCAATATTCTTGAAAACACTACCTCCGTTATCGATATTGAAACTACAGATAATATTGATACGGAAGGTGCTGGTCTAACTTATATCCTCAGTGGGGGCGATGACCAAGCTTTATTTAGTCTTGATAGCTCTACTGGCGAACTTAGTTTTTCTGTGGCTCCTGATTTCGACAATCCAGGAGATCAAGGAAGAGATAATAATTATCAAGTTCAAGTCCAAGTCACAGACTCAGATGGTCTTACCGACACTCAAAATCTGACTATTTCTATTCAAGAGGAAGACCCCACTTTGTTGGATAGATTGGATATGAATATCAATCGCTTTCAAAACACTGATGTTCCTGGTACTTTTCTCTTTGCTGGTGAAGAAGAAAGTAGCTCTATTCGCTCGGATTTCCCTCAGTTTGAGGAAGAGGGTTTTGCTTTTAGGGTTGCTGATGAGACTGGAGATGAGCTTGTTGAAATCTTCCGTTTCCAAAGCGTTAACAACCCTGGTACTTTCCTATTCGTTGA
>CALKUU010000218.1 GCA_937996665.1 uncultured Xenococcaceae cyanobacterium
AACTAGCGATATAATGATAGACTGTGTCGAATTATAATTTTTTCATGCCTAAGTTAAAGACCAAAAAATCTGCTGCTAAGCGTTTTCGCATCACAGGCAGTGGCAAGAAAATCATGCGTCGCAAAGCTTTTAAAAACCACCTTTTAGAGCGCAAAAGTAAAGAGCGTACCCGTCGTCGTCTTTCCAATATGGCAGTTGTTCATGAAACTGATGAACTGCGCGTGCGTCGGATGATGCCCTACGCTTAGGACATTAGCCTAGTTAGCGATTCATATTAAACCCCCAACTATCGTAATTAATCATGCCTAGAGTTAAAAGAGGGAACGTCGCCCGTAAACGCCGTAAAAAAATCTTAAAGCTTGCTAAAGGTTTCCGTGGTTCTCACTCTAAGTTATTTAGAACTGCTAACCAGCAAGTAATGAAAGCATTACGTAATGCTTATCGCGATCGCCGCAAGCGCAAGCGTGATTTTCGTCGTCTGTGGATTACCAGAATTAATGCTGCTGCCCGTCTTAATGGCTTAAGCTACTCTCAGTTAACGGGTAAGCTCAAAAAAGCAGATATTGGTCTTAACCGTAAGATGCTTGCTAATTTAGCAATGCTTGACCCTCAAGCCTTTTCTAAGGTAGTGGAAGTTGCCAATAACGCAAAATAATAGTTGAGGGTTTTCAATTAACCGCTGGCAATTAACAGTTTGAAATTAACAGTTTAGATAGTTCGACCTTACTCAGCTCATGATAGAGGTCGCTCAATTATTAATTAATCGCCCCTTAATTGATTACCAATGACAATAAATTACTAGAACTCGGTTTTGAATACAAAGCCGGGTTTTGTGCTGTTACAGTAGGTAATGATTTTCAGTTGCACTAGACTGAGAGATAGACAAACCAAACATGGCTCAATCGAAATTGCTTAAGCGCCTTCTAAATCCTCTCTTAATTTCTTTGCCACTTACTATCTTGGCTAGTTTCCCTACAATTGCCGTTGAGTTAGCAGAAATTCGAGATCGGGGACAGCTTATCGTTGCAGTTAAAGATAATACTCGCCCCCTTGGCTTTATCAATGAAGAAGGTAAACTAGCAGGGTTAGAAATCGATCTTGCCCGTCGCTTAGCCAAAGATCTTTTAGGAGATGAAAACGCCTTAGCTTTAAAACCAGTCCTTAACCAAGATCGCTTACAGCTAGTTATTAACGAACAAGTAGATGTAGCGATCGCCAGAGTCTCAGATACCGATGCTCGTAGACGAATTGTCGATTTGAGTCCCTATTACTATCTTGATGGCACAGGTCTAATTACCAAAGACATTACAGTTACTAACGCTGAAGGCTTAAAAGATGCCAAGATCGCCGTACTATTTGGATCTTCAACCATTGCAGTTGTGCGTGATCGTCTGCCCCAAGCTAATTTAGTAGGGGTTAATTCTTATCAAGAAGCCCTAGAACTCCTCGAAAGCAATCAAGTTAAAGCTTTTGCCGCCGATAAAACTGTCTTAGCCGGATGGACTCAAGATTATCCTCAATACAAGTTATTGCCAGAAAGATTATCTGGCTCTCCTCTCTGCATCGCCATGCCCAAAGGTTTACAGCATAAAGAACTACATTTAGCTGTTGACCAAGCTGTTCTCAACTGGCGCAGATCGGGCTGGTTACAAGAAAGAATCGAATATTGGGGTCTTGCTGAGTAACTAGTTCTTCGAATATGGATAACTGTAAAGAGAAAAACTTTAACAATCTTAAGGAAGAGCGTAAATAGCTAATCGATCGCTAATATTATGTACTAAACGGAATCTAGTATTAGGAATAGGTCCATAATTTTTTAGCTAAAACATTCTTCTAATTTGCAATTATGAGTGAAAATTTACCCCTAATTTATGTCTCCACTTTATTGGTAATTTTAGTTGTTGCCGCGGTAGTAATTCTCAAAGCGATCATTCAATCCAGACTTAGTGAGAACACTTTTGGTAAGCTCCAAAAAAAACTAAAAGAGAGAAAAGGAACTTCCGAGGACTATTATCAGCTAGGAAGTCTCTATCTTGATAAAAAACTCTTTGTTCAATCTTTGGGTCTGTTTGAAAAAGCTCTCAAAGATAAGGAATTGCCAGCAGAAAACAAGGCTCTAATCCATAACGCAATGGGCTACGCTTACTTTGCTCAAGAACAATATGATATTGCTATTCGTAAATACAAAGATGCACTCAAGTATTTTCCTGAATATGTGGTTGCACTGAATAATTTGGGCAACGTTTACGAAAAAAAACAGCTAATTGCTCAGGCAGTAGAAGCATATGACCAAGCCTTAGAGATCGAGCCAGATAATAAAATTGCGAAACGTCGTGCTGAATCTTTGAAGAAACGCTTAGTTACCTCTGATAGCTAATTTTTACACCTGAGAAACCGTGGCTAAATCCCTTCCTGCCAAATACATAGTCCGTTTGGGTAAATTTGTCTGGACGACGATGTGGCAAATTATGATGTCGCAGCTTGCTCCTGCCACTAAATCGGGAGAATATGTTCGCCCCCAGAGCCAGTTTAGAAATTCTGTGCAGGTAACTAAAGATTCAGAGACCGATTCTGCCCCTGAATCAGATCAGAATCTGGGTCACAATTATCCAAGCGCGGCTGGTCGCTATCGGCTTTTTGTCGGTATGGGTTGCCCTTGGGCGCATCGAACCCTATTAGTTAGAGCCTTGAAAGGGTTAGAAGAGGCGATCGCCGTTTCGGTGGTTTACCCCTCTTCTGATGAAGGAATTTGGTTACTCAAATCTAGCTTTGAAGGTTGCCAAACAGTTCCCGAACTATATCAGTTAGCCCAAACTGGTTATCAAGGTCGTTGCACCGTACCAATCCTTTGGGACGATCAGACTAAGCAGATTGTGAATAATGAGAGTGCAGAAATTATTGAGATTCTCAACTCTCAATTTAGTCTTTATGCCAAGCACCCAGAGTTAGACCTTTACCCAGAAGAGCTAAAAGAACAGTGCGATCGCTGGAATGACCAGATTTATGCAACCGTGAATAATGGGGTTTATCAATGTGGTTTTGCCCAGACCCAGGCTGCCTATGAACAGGCAAGCGATCGCCTATTTGCAACCTTAGGGGAAATAGATGACTTTTTAGCCGACCACCGCTATCTTTGCGGTGAGACGTTAACCCTAGCGGATGTTAGATTATTTACGACCTTAATCCGGTTTGATATCGTCTATTTCAGTTTGTTTAAATGTAGTCGCCAAAGAATTAGAGACTATTCTCATTTAGCTGAGTACCTCAAAGATTTATATCAACTAGAAGGAATAGCCGATACCTGCGATCTTGAGAGCATCAAGCAAGACTACTATGGCAATTTATTTCCTCTCAACCCTGGCGGAATTATCCCTAGTGGCTTAAGTTTAGAATATCTGCATAAAGCTCATAATCGTCATCAGATTACGCAAGCTCAGATTTGAATTAATGACTTTCAATTGTTGACACATCAAGTGATAATTGGAAGAAGTTAACTTGGCTAGATAATACAAACATAGACATGGTACAGACTGAAGAACAAGGCACTCACCAAGAATTACCAACAGAATTTGATTTAAATGATTATCTTAGCAAGCAAAAAATTCTAGTTGAAACTGCCTTAGACAAGTCTATTTCGATTGGCAATCCCAGCAAAATTTATGAATCGATGCGCTATTCTCTCTTGGCGGGAGGAAAAAGGCTGCGCCCGATCTTATGTTTAGCAACTTGTGAATTGATGGGAGGACAATTGGCAATGGCAATGCCCACTGCTTGCGCCCTAGAAATGATTCATACCATGTCCTTAATTCACGACGATCTTCCTTCTATGGATAATGATGACTACCGTCGAGGAAAACTTACTAACCATAAGGTATATGGAGATGATATTGCTATTTTGGCAGGAGATGGACTCCTCGCCTATGCCTTTGAGTATGTGGCAATGGAAACCAAAGACGTGCCTTGCGAGTTAGTTTTACAAGTAGTAGCTCGCTTGGGTAAAACCGTGGGCGCAGCAGGCTTAGTCGGGGGACAGGTTCTCGATTTAGAATCAGAAGGTAAAACTGATATTACTGCCGAAACTCTTAGTTTTATTCATACCCATAAAACGGGGGCTTTGCTTGAGGCTTCTGTGGTTACAGGGGCGATTCTGGCTGGAGCTTCACAGGAAGAAATTGCGCGCTTGTCTCTTTACTCCCAAAATATTGGTTTAGCTTTTCAAATCGTTGATGATATTTTGGATATTACGGCAACCGATGAACAATTGGGCAAAACTGCCGGCAAAGATTTGGCAGCACAAAAAGCTACCTACCCAAGTTTATGGGGATTAGAAAAATCTCAAGCAAAAGCAGAAGAGCTAGTGAATGAAGCGATCGCCCAACTAGATACTTATGGCAAGGCAGCAGATCCCCTTAGGGCGATCGCTAAATTTATCGTCACCAGAAATCATTAATGTTTTCTGGCAAATAGAGATAAGCCACCGTCAATAATACTGCCAGTAATTAGGTACAATGGCTTTGCAAGATCGCGGCAAATTAATAAACAGTTGTTTTAAAGACAAACTATGGAAGGGGTATCAGAAATTTTCCACAATCAAATATTGGTAGTTTCTCTCCTGGCTTGTTTTACAGCTCAAGGGTTGAAAGTCATTATTGATTTGATTCGGGCTCGCACCGTTAATTTTCGCTATTTGGTAAGTACTGGGGGGATGCCCAGTTCTCACTCAGCTTTGGTTGGCGCTCTAGCGACAGGGATTGGTCAGAGTATGGGCTGGTCTTCACCCGAATTTGCGATCGCCTGCTTATTCGCAGTTATTGTTATGTATGATGCTGCGGGAGTGCGACAGGCAGCGGGAAAACAAGCAAAACTTTTGAATCAACTAACTGAAGAATTGCTCCAAGAAGGACACAACTTTAATGAAGAAAAACTAAAAGAACTATTGGGTCATACCCCCTTTCAGGTTTTAGTTGGTCTTATGTTGGGCATTGCTATCTCATTGCTTTCATATGGTTTTTCCTAGTTAAAATTTTCTTAGCCAAAATAAGCTCCTTTCTCAAATTAGAAAGGATGCAAATCGGCTTAACAATGATACAATATTAGGCTGTGACGATAATATCGGAGAAATACTGTGGGTCGTAAATGTCAAATAACCGGGAAAAAAGCCAACAATGCAATGGCTATATCCCACTCTCACCGCCGCAATAAAAGACTACAGCACGTTAATTTACAGTGGAAACGTGTCTGGTGGCAAGAAGGTAATCGCTGGGTCAGATTACGCTTATCTACTAAAGCCATTAAAACTCTTGAGCGCAGAGGAATCCATGCCATGGCAAAAGAGGCTGGCATAAATCTTAATAAATTTTAGGCTTAATAATTTTTGATTGAACTTGAAATTAATAGAATATTTGTTTGAAAGCGATCTTACTCTTGGTAGGGTCGCTATTTAATTGCGATTATTGGCATCATTGGGAAGTAAAAAAATAATAAGAATTGATCTCCGTAGCTAAATTCAGCATTTATGCTGAATTTATAGCAATTTCACTGAGACACATGTAAACAATTAAAACCTTTGCCAATTAAAGGTTGGGCATACTACACTAGCCAGAAAAATGTCTTACCATTTAATTTGGCAAAATGACAAGAGTTTGAGAAGATCAGGCAATAAAATTCGCAATATAATAGCCCAATTTTTCTAATGCTCTTTGCTAGCAACTCTCCCGTTACGCAGAAAAGTCAGCATCACTACTTATATTTATTTTCTCATTTTTTAGTTGTTTGTTTTGTCTGGGGAAGTCCCAAGAAAATAACTCAAGCTCAACCAATTCCAACTATCCCCAATCAACAAAAACCAAATTCTCTTCCCCCACTTAAGCCTTTACCAGAAAGGGTTAAGCCGCCTCTAGATTCTACTTCACCTAATTCTTCTGAGGACTCAAATCAAGGTATTCCCCTCACCCCAGAACTCGTTCCAGGCAAAATCCAGCTTGATGGCTTTGAACTGGTTGGGAATGAGGTTTTAAAGGAATCTGAAATAGCGGAAATTGTTGAACCCTATTTGTCGAGAGAAATTTCCTTAATCGAATTATTGGAAGTTCCTCGCAAAATTACCCAAGCATATGTCGAAAAAGGTTATCTAACCACCAGCGCCAAAATTCTGGATCAGGTAATTAAAGATCAACAGAACCAGGTTGTTAAGATTACCATTATTCCTGGTACCGTTGAAGCAATCAATATTTCTGGCTTAGATGCACTAAGTCCTAGATATATTCGTAGCCGCTTAGCAAAAGCTACGCGATCGCCTCTTAATCAAAATAAGTTACTTGCAGCTCTCCAATTATTAGAGATTAATCCTTTAATTGCCGATATTTCTGCTGAATTGTCGGCTGGAATTCAACCTAATTCGAGTTTGCTAGAGGTTAAGATTACCGAAGCCGATACCTTTAGCGTGGGACTAGAAGTCGATAACTCTCAGGTAATTAGCATTGGCTCTTTCCGCCAGCAAATAAGTCTTAATGAAAATAATTTATTGGGTATTGGCGATCGCTTTAAGGTCGCCTATTCTCGTTCCGCAGGCAGTGATGCTCTATCGGATTTGAGCTATGAGGTACCAATTAATAGTAGCGATGGAACCATTAAACTAACTCACAACCGTGCTGACAATGAGGTTGTGCAAGAACCCTTTGATGCTTTAAATATTGAAAATGAGACCGAGTTTTATGAACTAGCGATTAAACAGCCTGTCCACAAATCTGTTAGACAAGAGTTTAACCTTGGGTTTAATCTTGCATACGAATCTTCTCAGACCACATTTTTGGATGATGAGCCTTTCCCAAATGTCACCCAAGCAACCGATAGCGATGGCAAAACTAGAGTGACGACCGTCGGTTTCTTTCAAGATTTTCTTAAGCGCGATCGCAACCAAGTCTTGTTTCTTCGCTCTAATTTTCAATTAGGAATCGATGCCTTCGATGCAACTATCGATTCTGAGCGAGCAGATGGTGAATTTTTTTCCTGGCAAGGTTACGGCGAGTATCTTTACTCTCTCTCTAGCAAAAATTCTTTAGCCTTGAGAGGAAATATCCAACTTGCAGATGATGGTCTTCCCTCAATTAAACAATTCAGCGCAGGAGGGTTAAATTCAGTTAGAGGTTATCCGCAAAATATTGTCACTGGCGACAATGGTCTTTTTTTCTCGACTGAATGGCGTTCTACTATTTTTACGAAGTCTGATCTCCAAAATTCTTCCCCAAAACTTACATTAGAACTTATTCCCCATCTAGATTTTGGTAAAGCCTGGAATACCAGAACTAGACCCAATCAATCGGCTAATACTTTGCTCTCCCTTGGGGCAGGGCTAAAGTTATCGTTTAATAAAAATTTAGTTGCTACTATTGACTGGAGTTTTCCTCTCATCGAAGTTGATACTCCAGGGGACTCTCTACAAGCAGATGGGATTTATTTTTCCCTAAAAAGTAACCTGTTCTAAAGATTTCAACACTAGCGGTCAAGGAAAAATATCTAGATTAAAGACAAGCTAATCACCTAAGATTTTTTGATGACTCCCCATAACCGAAGGCAGGGGCTTACACCTTCATTGCATTCGGTCAGTTTTTAGCTCTGAATTTTAGTTTTGGCAGTTAAAATGTGCTTATCAAAATCTTAATTAACTCAAAACTATGTTGTATCTTTTCTTGTTGCTTTTTACTGGAGCTGCTGTATTTCTACTAGTACTCCAACAGCAGGGAAAATTACCTGGCACGAAGGCAAAAGAATCACTAAAGCCTTTAGAAAGAAATGTTTTTAATCTTGAGATCGGAGACATTGTCCAATACGAAGGACTAGATTGGTTCGTTGAAGGCAAATTAATTTATAACGATAATAGTGATAGTTGGTTTAGTTATTTACTTCAAAATGATGAACAGATTTGTTGGCTATCAGTTGAAGAAGATGATTTTGTTGAGGTTAGTATTTTTCATGAAGTTTCAGGTGATATCGACCTTCCTCCAGGAAAAAATCTTAACTTTTTAGATGAAGATTATCACCTTTCTGGTTCGGGAACAGCAACAATGAGAAGATTGGGAAATACCTTCAATAAGCAAGATCAAACCTGCGAATACTTCGATTATAAAAACGATCAAAACCTTCGTCTATCCTTAGAAATTTGGGAAGGAGAAACAGAGATTTCTCTGGGTCAAAAAATCAACCCCCGCTTGCTAACTTTTCTGCCTGGGGATGGCAAAAAAGTTTATAACTAGAAAATCTAAATCTAAGAATTATTTTTTAATGTTAAAAATAGTGGGATTTCCCTTCGCAACACCATCATAAACAACCAAAACTTCGTAGTTTAAATCATTTTCACTTAAAACAGTTAACCCTTCTGCCTTTGCTTCGGGTTCGCTAGGGATTTCTCCCAGTAATTTAAGCTGAGGCTCTTTCTTAATTCCTGGTAAATCATCATTGCCATCCCAGAAATATACGAGATAAGGACTAATTTTATCACCAACCGCCCCAGCCAGAATTAAAAATCCACCGTCCACAGCTACCAACTCTCTAATTCCACTACCGCCAAGGTTTATAAATCGCAGTTCGTGTTGTTTGTCTTGCTTAATTTTATTAAATTTCAGCACCATGACAGGAGTATAGTTGCCACGAAGAACTGGTCCTCGAAACCCAAAGTAAAGTTGCTTGTCTTTAACAGCAAGACCTTCTATGTCGACCCCATTTTCTTTACTAGGGATGTTGGTAAATTTTTTTAAGATTTTGTTTTGTTTTAAAATTGCTTGCAGACTTTCTTTGACAACCGCAGATTTTAATTTACCCGTCTTCTCATTAAGCTCAAATCTAAAGACTGTTTGCCGATTTTCTTCTGTTTTAACCTTCGATAATCTAGCTACATTTTCAGAATAGGCTAACTCTGGCTTTATCTTTTTACGACTTAAAGAATGAGAGCCAACAACATAGACAAGATTATCAGCAATCGCAATTCCTTCGATATCAATTTCTTCCTTATCTGCATTGGGTACAGGAAGTTGAATGTTTTCGACTACCTTGAAACTAGTCTCAATTAGATTGGGTTCTAAAACCTGAATAGTATTGCCTTCATCAGACCCGATGAGGAGATATTTGCCGACAATCCCGATCGCACTAATATCTTTTTCTTCGATAATGTCCCCTGCAAACTTAATGTTTTTAACTGGAGCGAAAACAGGGTAGGAAGGAACTACTAATAAATTTTGGGTAGCTGAACTTTGGGTATCTGAATCTGGGGTGTCTGAATTCTCAGCGCCTATTTTGAGAGTGGAGATTAAGGTAATTATAGTGTAGGAAACTAGCAGGGCGATCACCACAAATTTGCCAAATTTGATTGGTTCAGAAGTTGGTTTCATAAATACTTTCTATTAACTAGCAATACAAAATAAATTAAAAATCTATAAGATAAAAATCTGGATTTTATTAAAAAATTAAGCACAATTGTGACTAATTCTAAGCTTTTTCTCAACAAAGAATGTCATAACTTAAAAAGAAATTAACGCTAAGCAAAATATTTATTAAGAGTTGGCGATCGCATTTTTTAAAATTATGGTTCAGCTAAATTTACTCCTAACCCAGTTAGCAATAGTAAATCCCGAATTCGCAAACGGATTAAATTTCAGTCCTGCTGAATTATTTCAGTCCGCTTTACTATGGGTGCAAAGTCTGGGTTATGTCGGAGCGATCGCTTTTATCCTAATCTACATCGTTGCCACCGTTACGCTCATTCCTGGTTCACTGCTTACTCTAGGTGCAGGTGCAATCTTTGGCATTACTTGGGGTTCGGTTTATGTGTTTGCTGGCGCTATTTTAGGGGAGACCTGTGCATTTCTGCTTGGTAGATATCTAGCTAGAGACTGGGTTCTTGCCAAAATTGCTCAGAACGAAACTTTTACTGCGCTGGATAAGGCTTTAAATCAAGAAGGTTTAAAAATTATCCTCTTAACTCGTCTTTCGCCGATTTTTCCTTTTGGTCTTTTAAATTATGCTTTTGGGGTTACGGGTATATCGCTCAAAGACTATTTTTTGGGTTCGATTGGGATGATTCCGATGACGATTGCTTATGTTTATTTTGGTTCATTGGCAGGGGATCTAGCTAAAATTGGCGATGCTGCTGAGCTAGCTAACCCAGAGTTACAATGGGCGATTAGAATTGTGGGTCTGATTGCGACAATTGCAGCAACTTTTTATATTACGAGGGTTGCGAGGCAGGCTTTGGATAAGTCGTTGGCGCAGGTTTGATTTTTTTTCGTTTTTGATTTGATTTATGGATTAGAGATTGTAATTGTTCGTTGTTGATGGTTGATAGTTGATTGAGTATTGTTTTAATATCCTCCTTTGTAGGTTGGGTAGAAAGAGGTGAAACCCAATGCTGGCATTATCTTTACTGGTTTAGGCTACAGCAAATCCAACCTACAATTTAAAACTATTTTTAGGACGAATTCTCGCCAGTAGAATCTGATAACTATTTTGTCCGTCTATCCATCTATACGGCAGGGGTTT
>CALKUU010000219.1 GCA_937996665.1 uncultured Xenococcaceae cyanobacterium
AGCTAAATTTTTTATCGCGAGAATCTTAGTTAATGGTTGTGCCATTACTAATGTAGTTCCTAATTTCTTTGCAGAAATATTGGAAAACCTTGACTATTTTCCCAGTCAAGATCGCGACAAATTAGTTGAAGTCATCGCCAATGCCCAGGCTGACAGTCGGACTATTTCTTGTACAACTAATATCGAAGTCATTCTGCAAGAAGTGGCACCTAACCAGACATATCGAAAATTTGTGAGTTTAGCTAAGTCGATTGGAACTCTTTTAGATCAAATGCTAGGTGTCCACCTAGGACTAGTTCATCGCTATGTTGTGCCTCTCGGTTCTCAGGATTTGGCAACTCAGACTCTAGAACCAAGTAAGATTAGTTCCTAACAATCATGAAATATTCCCAATCCAAAGCTTGGCGAGGATATTTTGCTGTCTGTCCCACAGTTTTCAACGATGACTTCAGCTTAGATTTAAGCGGTCAGCGTGAGCTGACAAAATGGTACATCGAGCAGGGTATGCATGGCATTGTTGTTGCGGGAACTTGCGGAGAATGGACTTCTTTATCAACTCAAGAAAGAATCAAGCTTTTTGAGACGGTAAAAGCTGAGATTGAATTACAATCTTGTGAATCAAAGAAAATGATTCTTATTGCCTGCTGTTCCGCCTTGACAGCTAAAGAAGCGAGCAATTTTGCAAAAGTGGCGCAAACACTTGGGTACGATGCTATTATGCTTTCTGCGCCGCCTTATGTAGTGCCTACAGATGACGAAGTCGAGACTTTTTTCGCCAGAGTAGCTCAAGCTTCTGATCTGCCAATCATTGTTTATAACTGGCCTTTGGGAACAGGTATTGATATTTCAATTTCTTTACTAGAGAGGCTTTGCGAGTTGGAATCGATTGTAGCGATCAAAAATAGCACCACCGACATTGCCAAATTCTCTCAAATTGCTGCCCAATTTCAAGAACGATTGCAAGTTTTTGGCATTCTTCCTGGGAAAGAGGGGATAACTATTATGCAAAATTTTGGTGGAGATGGTTGCATTGGGGCGATGGGAGTTTTGGGTAAATTTCAGCCTGGCTTTTTTGAGGCTTTTTGGCGAGGAGATCTTGATATTGCTCAGAGCTATGGACGTAAAGATCAGATTTTAATGCAGGAGCTTTTGCAGGGATTTACGGGTAAGTATGGCAATGCGATCGCTACTTTTAAATATCTCTTAGAGCTGCGCGGATTACCAGCAGGGTCAGTGAGAGAGCCACTCCTGGGTTTAGCTGACGATGCCAAACTAAAAATTAAACAAGTAGTGAGCGAAAACAGGTTATTCGATGATATTTGATGTAATTGTCCTCGGTGGTGGTGCGTTGGGTTGCCTGACTGCTCTAAAGCTGCAAAAGAGAGGACTTAAATGTGCGTTGGTAGATGTTAGCTCTTTAATGTCGGGAGCTAGCTTGAATAATGCTGGGGGGATATATCTGCAAACTCAGCACCAGGCAGGTAATGTTAGCCACGAGCAGCGCACCTTAATTCAAGATTTGATTCCCTTACTCCAACACACTCGCGAAGCTTGGTTAGAAATTAATCACTATTTGGGTGAAGCTGTCTATCAGCAAACTGGAGGGGTGATTGTCGCTTCTGATTCTGAACAAGTCGCAGCTCTTCAGAAAAAAGTTGATTTTGAAACCACTTGGGGAATTCCCACTCGCTTGCTAAGCCCAAAAGAAATCCAAAATCAGTTTAGTGATGCTGAAATTCCAGTTAAGGCAGCTTGCTATCACGAACAAGAAGGATTTGCTGAAACTCGCAGATTTACTAATTTGCTATATCTTCAACTTCAAGCATCTCAAGTAGCCATATTCGAAAATGCCTTTGACCCCAAAACAACCAAGCTAAGCAAAAAGGCATCTGGGTTTGAGCTAAAAACCAATAAGGCAACTCTAGTAGCTCCCCAAATAGTCGGTTGCCTGGGGGCTTTCAGTTCTTGGCTTACAGATAGTTTGCAATTACAGCTAACGATTCAGCAATTACCGATTCAAATGATGATTAGTCCTCCTTTGCCCAAATGTATCTCTTCTTTTGTGCGTTATGTAGGGGCACGCTTATCGGTAAAACAAATTGCGGATGGTCGAGTTTTGGTCGGGGGAGGCTGGCCAGCGATCGCCGACCCCAGTAATCCTTCAGGAGCAAAGATCTGCCCGCTCAATATCCAAAAAAATTGGGAACTAGCAACTCAATTTTTTCCGATCTTAAAAAAATATGAGCCTGAGCAAACTAGGTGCGGAGTCGCCGCTTGGACAGATGATGGGATTCCTTTACTCGGAGAGTTAACAGAAAATGTGTTTGTAGCTTGCGGTGGTAATGGATTTTCCCTCACGCCTTTATACGCATCGATTCTAGAAAAATTAGTACTCCAGGATTCACTACCTTTTTCGATTCAAGCTTTTAGCCCGAGGCGATTTCTTGATCAACAAGAGAACTTTGCTGTCTCTTTACCACCTGACTAGTGGAGATAGCTGAGTGAATTTAGAAGTGAAATTACCTAAATTAGATTCTTGATCTTATTTTCAGCAGAGTTAGCGATTCTTTATCAGTAAAGAATAATCACCAATCTTTTTCAAGTTGAATGGATTTACAAACTAGCTCTAGTTCAATCGGAAGTGCATAAACATAGACAGATTTTTTATCGTTAGGCTGTTTCTTTATGGAAAATTCTAAGACAGGCATATATCCATCTTCATCTATACGATCGCTCACTTCCTTATTGAAATCTATTTCCACTTTCTCGCACTGACGACAAACAACTCGATGATTTAATTCCTTTTCGTAATCAACTGCAAATTCAATAATCGCAGTTTGACCCAAATCTTTAACGTTTATATCCTTAATGAAAGAAATACAATTTTCGCCTTCCAGAATCTCAAATCCACTCATTTTGTTAATAAAATCTCAATCTACCTGAACCTGATACTCATCAAATATTGGATTCTATATTTGCGCTTTCTAATTTAATTACCAATCTTTTTCAAGCTTAATGGATTCACAAATTAGCTCCAATCGACCTACTGACGAATACAAATAAACAGATTTTCTATTGTTAGGCTGTTCTCTTGTAGAAAATTCTACGACATCTATACATCCATCATCACCTATACAACTAGTCATTTCTTTCTGAAAATTTATTTCCACTTTTTCGCACTGATGGCAAATAACCCGATAATCTAGTTCCAGTTCTGGATCACCTGCACAATCAATAATGACAGTTTGACCTAAGTCCTTAACATTTATATCTTTGATAAAAGGGACATAGTCTTCCCCCCCTAGAATCTCAAATGCACTCATTTTGCTAATAAAACCTCAATCTGGTTAGATAACTTACACCACTTATTTAGTCATTTGTTTATTCCTTAGAATTTAGACGATATTCAATAAGCAAAATTGAAACTCAAAAGCTACCTGATTAACTAAATATGTTTTTCACCCGCCAAAGTCTATTAAACTCTACAATAGAAAATTGCGGAAAGTATAGAAAAAGATAATGAGTGAATTTGACTACGATTTAATTATTATTGGTGCTGGTGTGGGTGGACATGGTGCTGCT
>CALKUU010000220.1 GCA_937996665.1 uncultured Xenococcaceae cyanobacterium
ATTTCACGATCGCTAAAAAAGGTAATCTCTAATCCTTCACATCTCGCCATTGCCATCTCGGCGGCTTGTCGATACAGGCTCGCGTTAAAAGATTCAAATCCTGCGATCGCAACAATCCGTTTCATACTCAAGTTTCTTAAAATTTCTTCATATCTTGGCTCACTTATAATTGTAAAGAAATTCTCAACAAAAATGGGTCAGCAACCACTATTAATAGTTGAAGATAGTTTTGATATGCGTCGATCAAAGCGAGGATTAGTTGTCGCTCCATTCTTTCCCATGGAAGCAATTCCACAACTTCAGGGTAAAAGTCAAATTACGCTTCCTGTTTTGCTCAAATTTCCCAATGGAACAAGTAGATCTGTACAAGCCCAATTTCAAGTGACACATTTTACTCCAGGCGGATTCAAGAAAATTTGTAGTTTTTGCGATTTGTCTAAAGATGATTTGCCAATTGGTACAGAAATTTGGCTGAATAATTAGCGATCGCTAAAGATGATGACTTTCAATTTGCTAATGCGATCTCTACAATGCATTTAATACTAGGGTCTCAAAATTTTGATTGTGCGAATTTTCTGAGATAAAGACAATAGTTATAATTTGTAGTGAGATTAGATGGAAAAACCATCATATTTTATTCAGTTAAAAATTATCAAAAAATATTTTTATGTTTGAGTTTATTAGATTTATTTTTATTGCCATCACTGGTTTGTTGTCTATTTCTTGGCTTATTTCTCGTGGTGGTTGGAATGACCTAGCTGAGAAATATAAAACGGACAATGGTTTACCCAACACATTTTTAACTACAAAAGATCAACACATAACATTTAAAAGAGAAAATAAAAGTGGCGTATCCTCATTTGATAGCTTGGGTGTGGGAGTCTCTGACCAGGGACTTTATCTTTCCTATACTGGTACTCTTCCCAATCTTTTAAATTCTTTTCCTGCTTTATTAATACCTTGGTCTGATATCGCTTACCGTAAGATAGCTTCTGCAAGCTCTTCACGCGGATACTACACATTTTATTTAGGCAAGCCAAGAATTGTCAGATTTTCGCTTAATGCAGATACGGTTGATAAGCTCGAACAAGACTATGGAGAATCAATATTTAGGAATAAGTTAGGCGAACCTGAATCAAGCGATTAGGCTTTTATTTGTCCTAGAAGTTGCGATAAATGATCGCGAGTTTATTTTCTACGACTATCCAATTGACGATAAACATCCCGAAGATCAACATCATGATGAGCCAAGGCAACTAGAGTGTGATAGAGCAAATCCGCAGCTTCATAAGCGATCGCTCTTGCTATGATTAAAAGCAGAGCAAAGTTTTTTCTAAGTATGCAAATTACAGAAATTATTCAGAAAACACCTGGAGTAAGTGGTGGTCATGCTTGTGTTCGTAATACTAGGGTAGCTGTTTGGACTCTAGCCTCTTTACGTCAACAAGGTGCAACAGAGCAAGAATTACTCAAAAATTACCCAGGTTTATCTTTAGAAGATTGGGGTTATTATTACAACAACAAATCGGAAATAGATTTTCTTATCAATTCAATTGAAGACTAGTTTTTGTAGATTTATAAAATGCTAGTGCCTATTTTGAGCTATTAATTCTCTAACAGCAGAAACCAAATTATTCGGAACTTGCATCATTGTTTGCTGTGGTTTGTCGATAATAGTTTCATCTTCTAAGGCAGCTTCATCTTCAGTTTGGTTTTCATAATGCTCGATAATGCCTTCGATTTTTGCTTCATCAAATCCCAAAGGAAATCTATTTTTGTCAGTGGTCATTTACTTTTTTCTCCTTCTTCTCTTATATGCCGATAAAGGTTTTCCTGTTAGTTCATATGCGGTGATTACAAAAATACTCTTAGACTCCAAATCATTTACATAAATTACTTTTAAGTACCTGCCACTATAGGTTTGACCAATTGCAACCCTAGAATCATCTCTACCTTGACGATCCTCTCCTGGGTTATAAAGTACCTCTTCAACTTCTTGCTCTTGAACTTGATGGTTATAGATATGAGGTAGATCGGTTTCCGCGTCTATGTAGAATCTAATTTCCATACTTAGATTTTATTGCAGTTTAGAGAAGATTTGATCGCTTAACTGAAATGATTAGTTACTTATTCCTAGGCTATTTTCTGCGACTATCCAATTGACGATAAACATCTCTAATGTCGACATCGTGGTGAGCCAAAGCAACTAGGGTGTGATAAAGCAGATCAGCAGCCTCATAAGCGATCGCCTCTTTATCATCATCCTTACAAGCCATCACCACTTCCACACCTTCTTCACCAATCTTTTTGAGAATTTTATTATCCCCTCCCTTAAATAACTGGCAGGTATAAGAACTCTCATTCGGATTTTCTTGACGGTCTTTAATTACCTTAAAAACTTCAGTTAGGGTGTCTGCTGGGGGTGCAGATTTTTCCTCGTTGATCTGATGGAAACAACTTCTTTCCCCCGTATGACAAGCAATATCACCAACCTGTTCGATAGTTACTAGCAGAGCATCACTATCACAGTCATAGCGAACTCCCTTCACCTTCTGAAAATGCCCCGAAGTAGCTCCCTTGTGCCAAAGCTCTTGGCGAGAACGACTCCAATACCAGGCTTCTTCTGTTTCTAAAGTTTTTTGCAAAGACTCACGATTCATCCACGCCATCATTAAAACTGTGCCATCAAGATAATCTTGAGCGATCGCTGGAACTAATCCCGCCTCATTGAAACGGATTTGATCGAGAGGCAAAGTGTTATTTAGAGACATAAGTCAATTAGCAAAGGTTATGAACGAATGAATGTTTCATATTATAGGTGAGCATTGCGCTCTATCTTTGTTCTGGGTTACTAATCAAAGCTAAAAATTAAGAGTTGATTCATTGTTATTGGTTTAATTGATTACATTTTGGTGACTTGGTTTCTAGAAGTGGGAATCATAGGGTTAATAATATTTAGATATTTTTTAGGTATCAAAAAAGTTAAATGAATGGAATTGAGCTGTTATGCCAATATCAAAATGGACGAAAAAGCTTTAGTCGCAATGGTTTAAGCCGTATAGAAATCATTCAATCTGAATTGTCGGAAATTGATTTTAGTCGTTCTGAACTAGATTGGGTTAATTTTAGCGGCACAAATTTAAGTGGGGCTAATTTCATTCGTGCTGATTTGATGCATGCCAAATTGATTAGTACTAAATTAATTGGGGCTAATTTCAAATCCGCTGATTTAAGTTTTGCTGACTTAAGTTGGGCTAATTTTGAGAACGCTAATTTAATTCGTGCCGATTTAACTGATGTCAATCTCAAACAGGCTTGTTTAATCAATGCCGATTTAACTGATGCCAACTTGAGTGGAGCTAATTTGACCGGAGTTGATTTGAGTGGAGCTAAATTAAATCGTGCCAATTTGAGTGGAGCTAACTTAACTGGAGTTGATCTAAGTGGAGCTAATTTCAGTCGAGCTGATTTCAGCGATGCTAACTTGACAGGTGCGAATCTAGTCGAGGTAGATTTTTATAGAGCAGACTTAAGTGAATGTAACTTGCAGCGAGCTAACTTAACCCATACGACCTTTAAAGGAGCGAATTTCAGTAATGCTAATTTACGCGGAGCATCTTTAAAAGGCGTTACTCTCAAAGACTTTAAAAGTACTTTATCGATGAAGGCTGAATTAAATATTGCCGAATTAAGTTTTTCCTACCGACTAGATGCGTCAGCCGCAAATTTTAGTGGAGCGGATTTAAGTGGTGCTAATTTACGGAATTCTAGTTTAAGGTCTGCTTTCATGGAGAAAACTAAGCTAATGAATGCCAATCTTAAAGATTCGAGTTTAATTGGGGTTTATCTGAAAAACTCTAATATTCGTGGCGCTAATCTCGATAATAGTGTCCTCAGTGGAATTAATTTACAGGGAACTACTATGCCTGATGGGAGTGTTCATCACTAACCAACTCGGTCGTGAGTGAATTAGTTGCAAAATCGCCTCCCGATCCATATTTCCAGGCATCAAGATAGCGATTAAGATAATATTTTTGTTGCGGTGAAAGGTTTTTGCTGAGGGGGTGAACTGTTTTTGCCAAGGGATATAAGCTACTATACAAAGCTAAATTTAGATATTGCCAACTCCAATCTAGTAAAGGATTAATCCCTAATTGCGTCAACATTGGTAGAACTAATTTTGGGTTGACGAGGGGCAGGGTTTTGGTGAGTGGTAAGAATTGAATTACGTCTTGAAGAAAAGGATGCATTACCTTATCTCCTAGTTTTGCCATTACTGCAAACACTCCATTCATCAAATCATTGATTTGATTGGGTTTGGCTTTTTGCGAGATACCCACACTCATTGTTTTTTGAAACAACCAGGTGACAGAAATATTGGGTTGATAAGGCTGGATTAGGGCTAAATCTTTTTGCGTAAGGCTATTGGTTTGCAGAGCTTCTTGAATACTTGTAGTCAATCTTTGGAGATGACGCACTATTGATCCGAAGCCGCCAAAGCTAACTGGTGATTGTCCACCATTGCTATCGCCAATGGCGAGCAGGCGATCAAAAGGAATTGTGAGCGGACTTTGACGATAGGCAGGGAAAAAACCAAATAAAAATCTTTTGAAATCTAAAGCTGACAATTCAATATCTTGATATTGAGGTAATAGTCTCAAATATTCAGACATGAAGTATTCTAAACTCGGTCTACTTGGATCAGCATCTAAATAGCTGAACATATATGTAGTCCTGCCTTCTCGTGCAGGAAATGCTTCCCAGAAATATTGGCACTGGTTAATAATTGGCGTAAATGAGTAAATTAAATCACCAGTGTTATTTTGCTTATATCCCTCAGCACAGCTACCGACTACTGTACAAATAGCATCGGGTTTTGCTCCTGATCGCATTTGTCTAACGATCGGAGAAAAATGCCCCATTGCATCGATTAGTAAACGAGTTTGTAGTTTTTGGTTGCTGGTATTTACTACCACTCCAGAATCGCTAATTGTCGCGGTTTCAAAAGCTGTATTCTCTAGGAGTTTTCCTCCAGCCTGTAAAAATTTTTGCTTACATTTTTCTAGTAAATAAACAGGGTCAACTCCAATGTTGAGAACGTCTCTGACCCAAATATCTTGTCCTCCTAAAAACCCAACTCTACCGGGATTATATTCTGTGGCGATCGCTTCTTCGAGTTCTTCACTACTTAACAAACCTAGCTCACAAAAAGTTGCTAATTCTTGGCGAGAAATATTCCATTCTTGTTGTCTTCCTTGCAGGATTCCTCTTTCAATTAAGACGACTTTAAATCCTAATCTTTGGAGAGTTGCACCCAGAAGTATCCCTAAGGTTCCACCGCAAATTACGACATCACAATCAAAGTTACTAATGGACTCTGAAGATGTTCTAATCGTTTCTGTATAAGGGAGCAATCCAGATCTCAACTTTGACCAAAACTGATCTGCTTGTTGGAGTTTTTCCAGTGCTTTATCTGGTCTTGAAGCTAAAAATTTTGTTGTCAGATCCACTTGTATATTTGTTTCGACTATAAAAATTAGGAAATATGACTATAAAAATGTTCAAAAATGTTCTTAGTTATTGATAGTTTATTGATAGTTATGTTTAATTAGTGTGTTACCTAGCTACTCAACTGAGTTTTTCTTCCTGCCTGAATCATTTTGGGCGGAGAAATATTAGGACTTTCTTCAAGCAAATAATCTAGGAAGGTTTGAGCAATAATTGATAGTTTTTTCTCAGTAAGACTGGCAACATACCATCTTCTCTCAATGGGGAAGTGTTGGATATCAAGGATTGTTAGCTCGCTGAACTGACCCTCAGAAATTAAGCAATGTTCTGATAAGACAGAAATTCCTAGTCCACCAGCGATCGCTTGCTTGATTGCTTCATTACTTCCTAGCTCTAATTTGACTTTAACTGATACCTGATTTTCTTTAAATAAGCTCAAAACCGCTTCTCTGGTTCCCGAACCTTGCTCCCTCATAATAAAAGGCTCTTCATTGAGATTAGAAATATCAATATTTTTTTGATGGCTCAATCGATGTTTATGATTGGCAACGACTACCAACGGATTGTCTAAAAAAGGTTGACTTTTTA
This sequence comes from uncultured Xenococcaceae cyanobacterium, assembly GCA_937996665.1. Taxonomy (GTDB): domain Bacteria; phylum Cyanobacteriota; class Cyanobacteriia; order Cyanobacteriales; family Xenococcaceae; genus Hyella. Next base: position 6,097 of record CALKUU010000220.1, read on the forward strand.
GATCTATTTCTTGAGGTGGATGACTAACTACATATAGATCATCTTCATTATTAAGCATTCTTTTCTTAATTTCCTGATGGTTTGTGACCTTCAGAGCAATATCAATACCTGGATATTTTTGGCAAAAAGAGCCGAGCAGACGAGGAATGAAATATTTTGCTGTAGTAATAACTGCTAACTTTAGCTGTCCTTGTTTTGTTCCTTTTAAGTCAGCTACTTTCATTTCAAAGTTGCCCAATCTCTCAAAAACATCTTGGCAAGTTTCGACTAACTCTTTTCCTGCTTCCGTAAGATAAAGACTTTTTCCTATTTGTTCGAACAATGGCAATCCTACTGCTTTGGTTAGTTGTTTAACTTGGCTAGATACAGTTGGTTGGGTGATAAATAATTCTTCTGCTGCGCGGGTAAAGCTACCATTCCGTGCCACTGTTTCAAATACTTTGAGTTGGTGTAAAGTTGTTTGGATCAAGATCTATTCCTCTTTGTTAACCGTGATTAATGTACCTGCCGAAAACACTAGGGATATGGTTTTTGCATCAGCTTAAAAATAATGTTTGATCTCATTCCCATAGTTTTAATCATATATTAAACTCAATGATTTTTGCTTTGTTGATAATTTTGTCTTTATGAACACAGGCGATTTCATGATGCCATACCTTAATGTTTGTGCTCATTTATTCACAGATTAGAAATTTAGTCTTGATTACTCAAATCAAAATGCAGATGATAGACTCAAGCTGTTTAACATTGCGCAAAGCTGCTTGAAAAGATGCACCTGATAGATAGAATTCGTCTGGGCTTAGCTGTAGGTATTTCGAAAACTGTTACTAAGTTGGTTACTACGCTTAAATTAGGGGCAGCATCGGTTCTACCAGGAGAGATTTCTCGCCGCTTACATCCTCGTTTATTGCCCTTGTTGTTTGAACAGGCTAAATATGGCGTTATTTTAATTGTTGGGACTAATGGGAAAACGACTACTTCCCTATTGTTGAGTAAAATTCTTGAAGATCAAGGTTTTAAAGTTACTCACAACTCTAGTGGTGCCAATCTGATTAATGGTTTAATTACAGCTTTGTTGGTTGATACCGAAATTACGGGCAAGTTAGAAACTGACTATGCCATCTTAGAAATTGATGAAAACATATTGCCATTGGTTCTGCAAGATTGCCGACCGCAATACCTATTGGCTCTAAATTTGTTCCGCGATCAACTTGATCGCTACGGAGAAGTTGATACGATCGCTCGTCGATGGCAGCAAGCAATTGCGCCTTTACCCCCAGAAACAACCATTATTCTCAATGCCGATGATCCGACTCTCAATCATTTAGGTCAACAACTCACCCAAAAAGTACTCTTTTTCGGTTTGAATGAACCCAACTTGTATCTAGATGAAATACCTCATGCGGTGGACTCAATCTATTGTCCTAGTTGTGGACATTTATTAGATTATCAAGGAGTTTATCTTTCTCATTTGGGTGATTATAAATGTCCTAGTTGTGACTTTGCTAAAGGGGAGCTGGCTATTCAATCTTCAGAATGGTCTCAAGTTTTGATTGGAGTTTACAACAAATACAATACTGTTGCTGCTGCTGTACTTGCTCAAGATATTGGTATTAGTCATGAACAGATTGCTGCTAGTTCCAAAAATTTCAAGGCTGCATTTGGTCGAGCCGAAGAATTAGTAGTTGGTAACAAGCAAATTCGAATTTTACTTTCGAAAAATCCTGTTGGGATGAATGAGACTATTCGTGCTGTTGTTAACGATTCTGATACTTCTCAAGATCAAAGTTCTGTGCCCGTGACTCTCTTAGTTTTAAACGATCGCATTCCCGATGGGACTGATGTTTCTTGGATTTGGGATGTCGATACAGAGACCTTGACTAAAAATGGTGGCAAATTAATTGTCAGTGGCGATCGCGCCTATGACATGGCTCTCCGTTTAAGATATAGCGATGCTGATTCTCTTAATTCCGCCTTCGAACTAATTGTTAAAGATGACTTGTCGCAGGCAATTGCTTTAGCTTTAGAGCTTACTCCCGACAATTCTAATCTCAACATTTTGCCAACCTACTCAGCCATGTTAGATGTTCGAGAAAACTTGCTAGGAAGGAAAATTTTGTAGTGATTTCCGAATTTAATTGCTTTTCTGCTAGCCAAGAGTTCATGAGAAACGTTAACATAAGTTAACATCAATGACTTTATAAATAATCTCTTTTCTGTCAATCACTAAAGCTTAATCTTTAAATGAACATGATGTTTCTCGTTTTCTGTCTTCCTTATTCAAATTTGGGAACTTGCAGGCGGGCACATCTCTCGGACAGAATGGTAGTGCAATCCATAATATATTCCTCATATCAAGCCAAAGGGAGGCTAACCGCGTGAGCAAAAACAATAACAAGAAATGGCGTAATGCTGGGTTGTACGTACTACTAGCAATAGTAGTCGTCGCTCTTGGCACTGCCTTTTTAGATAAACAGCCCCAAACTCGTCAGACTTGGGCTTACAGTAAACTAATAGATCAAGTCGAAAATAATCAAGTTGAAACACTAAAGATCAGTGCTGATCGCACTAGAGCTTTAGTCACAGATCAAGAAGGTACTTCGATTCAGGTTAATTTGCCCAATGATCCTCAACTAATCGATATCTTGATGGAAAATCAAGTAGATATCGCAGTTCTACCTCAAGGCGACGAAGGTGTCTGGTTTAGAGCGTTGAGTAGTCTTTTCTTCCCTGTCTTACTTCTCGTTGGCTTGTTTTTCTTGTTACGCAGAGCTCAAAGCGGTCCCGGTTCACAAGCTATGAACTTTGGTAAGTCTAAAGCTAGAGTCCAAATGGAGCCAAAAACACAGGTTACTTTTGGTGATGTTGCCGGTATTGAGCAAGCAAAACTTGAATTAACTGAAGTTGTTGATTTCCTTAAAAATGCAGATCGTTTTACAGCGATTGGTGCCAAAATTCCTAAAGGTGTTTTGTTAGTCGGCCCTCCAGGAACAGGTAAAACTCTTCTTGCTAAAGCTGTTGCTGGTGAAGCAGGTGTACCTTTCTTTAGCATCTCTGGTTCAGAATTTGTTGAAATGTTCGTCGGTGTTGGTGCTTCTCGTGTTCGTGATTTGTTCGAACAGGCTAAAGCAAATGCTCCTTGTATCGTCTTTATCGATGAGATTGATGCTGTAGGCCGTCAACGTGGTGCCGGACTAGGTGGTGGTAACGATGAGAGAGAACAAACTCTTAACCAACTACTTACTGAAATGGATGGTTTTGAGGGCAACACAGGTATTATTCTGATTGCGGCAACTAACCGCCCCGACGTCTTGGATGCTGCTTTGATGAGACCTGGTCGTTTTGATCGCCAAGTTGTAGTTGATCGTCCTGATTACAGCGGTCGTACTGAAATTCTCAATGTCCACGCTCGTGGTAAAACACTTTCTAAAGACGTTGCTCTTGATAAAATTGCTCGTCGTACCCCAGGATTTACTGGTGCAGATTTAGCAAACCTCCTTAATGAGTCAGCTATTCTCGCTGCTCGTCGCAATTTAACCGAAATATCTATGGACGAAGTTAATGATGCGATTGATCGCGTATTAGCTGGACCAGAGAAGAAAAATCGAGTTATGAGTGAAAAGCGTAAAGAACTAGTTGCTTATCATGAAGCTGGTCATGCTCTAGTTGGTGCTTTAATGCCTGATTACGACCCTGTTCAGAAAATCAGTATTATTCCTCGTGGTCAAGCAGGTGGACTAACTTGGTTTACTCCAGGTGAAGATCGCATGGAATCTGGTCTTTACTCTCGTTCTTATTTACAAAATCAAATGGCTGTTGCCCTTGGTGGTCGTATTGCCGAAGAGATTATCTTTGGTGAAGAGGAAGTGACAACTGGTGCTTCCAACGATTTACAACAGGTTACTGGGGTTGCTCGCCAAATGATTACTCGTTTTGGGATGAGTGAGCGTCTAGGTCCTGTGGCTCTTGGTCGTCAAAACGGTAACGTTTTCCTTGGTAGAGATATTGCTAGCGATCGCGATTTCTCTGATGAAACTGCAGCAGCAATTGATGAGGAAGTACGTAGCCTTGTAGATCAAGCTTATCGCCGTGCTAAAGAAGTTCTTACTGAAAACCGTCTTGTTCTCGATAAGATAGCCAACATGCTTGTAGAGAAAGAAACAGTAGACTCTGACGAGTTGCAAGATATCCTAGCTAATAACGATGTCAAAATGGCAGCTCTTGCTTAGTCTGTAGTTTTCTACTTACCTATTAATTAGGCTTTACAAAGCTAATTGACTTTGATTGAATTCAAAAAACACATTTCTTCGGAAGTGTGTTTTTTGTTTTTTGCTATCTAATTTAGTCTTCAAAATTTATGAGTGAGTTTCTGTTTTTCTCAGGGGAATCAGTCTCGTGTATATGTCTATAATTTCAGGACTCTAGCCAAAATAACACTCATTCTTTTTACATAGGGTCTCTCTTCGCCAGAATTGTCTGGTCACTTTGATATCTGCTGCAAATGATTGCTTCAATAAATCATCTTTTGAAGGAGAGCCAAAAAGATTATTGGTTAATAGCTCTGGTGCAAGCCTATCTAGATAAAAAGTGCAGTAAGGACTCAAAATTCACCTGTTTGGCTTTAATTTAGACTTGCTAATAGGATTTGGGGTTTGCTTTGTGCAGAGACCGTGGAGCGCTTGGAAATTTTGCTTTTAGATGGGTGTGGATAGTTTTGTCGTGGTTTGTAGATTTAAGCAGACTTTAATCTACTGAATTTAAATCTAGGGCTTCGAGATGACTCGATAATAGTTCTGCTGATTTTGGTCAGTGTTTATGCGATCTTGTTGAAATTAGCGATCGCTTGGGTAATTATCATTCTTGGAGCTTGATCAAGTAGCTACCATGCTGAAGTCTTCTCTAAATTTCTAATTCTTCCTCAGATTTTGGGTCACAAGTGTCTCTGATCAAAAAAAATAAAAAATATTTCAAATATCGAAAACTTTTTTAAGCTTGTCCTGTAAGGCTTTGAGGCTTTTATAGTCAAAAAGATCTCAAAAAAAGCCAAAAAAGATGAAAAAGGGGGTTGACTTCTTTGGAGGAAGTCCCTATATTGGTAAATGCGCGGTTGAGGAGAACAACTCCGACGCAGCGCCCAGAACCTAGACAAATCAATAGTTTGAAG
>CALKUU010000221.1 GCA_937996665.1 uncultured Xenococcaceae cyanobacterium
TTCTATGAAAAAAGACATCCAGAACTTCCTTGGCTTACTAGTTCAGCTATATCTATCTTGTCGACTTTCTTAAAGGAAACTGACAATGGACTAGAGTGGGGTTCGGGCAGAAGTACAGCTTGGTTTGCTTCTAAGGTAAACAGTCTAGTTAGTGTAGAAAGTAACTTAGATTGGTATCATCATATAGACAATAAACTTCAATCTTTGAATTTTAATAATGTTGACTATAAGTACATAGAAGACAAGTCAAAGTATGTTCAAGTAGTCGATTTATTTGAGAACAATAGTTTAGATTTTGCTCTAGTTGATGGCGCACCTTCTGATATTCGTGATCAATGTGCAATCGGAGTTTTAAATAAAATAAAGGATGGTGGATGCATTATTGTTGATAATGCCAACTGGTTTTTACCGTCAGAGTCTCACTCTCCAAACTCTAGAAGTTATGAAAATGGAGCAGCATCAGAAACATGGGAACTTTTCTTAGAATCCGTAAATAATTGGCGAAGTATTTGGACTTCTAATGGAGTAACAGATACTGCTTTTTTTATTAAAAGATAAAAGTAAATCTAGAATAGAGATAGAGACCGAACAGCTATCTCTATTCTAGACAAATTAAATTTATTTTTTTGATGTTAATAATTGAGAAAATTACCTTGAACAACATTATTTAAACAAGAAGAGATGTTGTCAGGAAAAGATTCTCATTATTTAGAACCCAAATCGGTTTGCACTCTCATTCGAAACAAAAATACCAAGAAAACTTTTAGGTAATTAATTTATGGCTACTCCTATTTAGTTTTGCAAGCCAACATTAATTATCACCTAAGAACCAAACCTAATTTGGAGGAGACCAAAATAGAATGATTGAATCTATTCAGAGAAATAACACCCGCCCAAAAACGCAGATAGAGGGAACTTGTCTACATATTGGCTGTGGTTTGCTAGCACCCGAAGATTGGAAGAATGTGGATGTCTCACCTAGTCTGAGAATTTCAACTATCCCTTTAGTTGGTCCAGTCCTACAATCTATTATTAGTGACGTTAAATGGCCTAAGTCAGTTGAGTATGGGGATATTGTCAAGGGTTTAAATGTGGAAAAAGATAGCTGTGCTCTTATCTTTTCAGCTCACGTACTCGAACATATAAGCTTATCTGATTTTCAGATTGCAATGAACAACATTTATTCCTATTTAAAGCCTGGCGGAGTTTTTAGAGCTATTGTTCCTGATTTAGAACATTTTATTTCTTTGTACAATAAAAAACGTGCCAATCAAGCTTCATCTGCCCAAGCAGCTCACGAATTTATGAGTGGCTCTTTCCTAGGATATTCAGAACATAGAAGTAGCTTAAGCCAGAGATTGCGTCATGCTTTTTGCAATTCTAGACATCTATGGATGTGGGATGAACCTTCGCTTTCAGAAGCCTTTACTAAAAGCGGGTTCAAAGAAATAAGAGTTTGCCAATATGGAGATTGGACTGACCCAAGATTTGAGCAAGTAGAAAAAGAGGGAAATTACATTATAAATAACCAAGTCAATGCTATCTGCATTGAGGGTTATAAATAAAGTTTATTAACTTTTTGGTTTTGCTTGGATTAAATACTGAAACGCTAAAAAGTTTCGAATACCCGGCAGAGCCATGAATTTTGCCCAGCGATTAAGGCTATGGGGTTTTTCAACCAGCCGATAATTGGTTTCAATGCGATTAATCTCTAAACCAGCATTACTAAACAAGTCAGTAATATTCTGTTTAGTAAAAAAACGTAGATGGGTGCGATCATGTATGCCGCGATCGCGATAGGGCCATTTACCTTTAACTACTAAATTATAAATCGTGTCTATATGCCTGATGTTAGGAAGAGAAGCAATGATTGTTCCTTCTGGAGTCAGGTATTTTGTTGCAGTCTGCAAAACTAGCCAAGGGTCGACTAAATGTTCAAGAACATCAGCAAAAATAATCGTATCAAACTTATACTCAGCTAGCTTTTCTGTGGCAAAGACCGCAGCCGCGTCATCAACAAAAACTCGATCTAAACGGTTACGAGCCTCAGCTGCCATTGCCGACGATAACTCAACACCAACCACCTGTGCGCCTGTTCTTGCTTTGATTGCAGCCCCGAGAGTTCCGTTACTACAACCAACATCCAACACCAATTTTGCAGTTGGAGAGACTAGATTTTCAATATCGGGGCGACCACCTGTATAGGCAGGATTTAGCTTTACTTGATTCATTTAATTGGTATTTACTTAACTGGACGTGAATTCGACAAAGCAAAAAAACTTGAAAAGTTTATAACTTTCTAAATTCCAGGTGTCTGGGAACCCTATTCTTTGATTACCAAAACCATGACTCTGAACTCACATTAACTGGGAGATTCTGTATATTTGACCAAGTCGCCAATCTTTTCTCGCAGAGTTTCTAACCCTAATCGCTTGCTAGCAGAGATAAAGACAGCTAAAGGATATTCGTCCTTGGCTTTGGCTAGGGTTTTACTGGTAGCACGGTCTAGTTTATTAAATACAAGCAGAATTGGACCAACGGCGATCGGCATTTCTTGCAAGATTTTCATAACCGAACGGATTTGATCTTCCCAAGTTGGGTGAGAAAGGTCAACTACATGCAACAAGGCATCAGCTTCGGTAACCTCTTCTAGGGTGGCTCGAAAGGCATCCACCAGAGCTGGGGGAAGTTCTTGGATAAACCCAACAGTATCGGTGATCAAGATGGTCATCAGTTCAGTTGAGTCAAGATCAGGAATCGTTAACCTTCTAGTGGTGGGGTCGAGAGTCGCAAACAACTTATCAGCAGCATAGACTTCGGCATTGGTCAGCGTATTGATCAAAGTTGATTTACCCGCATTTGTGTAACCAACGATCGCCACACTAGGAACTTCTTGTTTTTGCCTCTGCTGACGCAACCGTGAGCGGTGAGCTTGCAAGCGGTTAACTTCTTTTTGCAGATTAGAAATCCGCTTTTGAATCGTTCTTCTTTCGGTTTCTAGCTTGGTCTCCCCTGGTCCTCTAGTCCCAATTCCGCCACCCAATCGAGACATCTCTTTGCCTCGACCCATCAAGCGAGGTAGCATATATTCAAGCTGAGCCAGTTCAACTTGTAATTTCCCAGCACTAGATTGAGCACGTTGAGCAAAAATATCTAAAATAACTTCGGTGCGGTCAACGACTTTGACCCCAAATTGACTTTCGAGGTTGCGTACTTGAGCAGGAGACAAACTACGGTCAAAAACGACGAGAGTTGCTCCTAGGGTTTGCACCCTTAAAGAAATTTCTTCGACCTTCCCCGCCCCAACTACAGTCTGAGGATGGGGCTTAGCTCTTTTTTGGTGGATGGTTTGCAGAACCTTTCCCCCCGCAGTATCAACAAGTCTGGCTAATTCAGCGAGGCTATTATTTAATTCAGCTTCGCTTTTGCGATCGCTTTGCAATCCCACCAAAATTACTAAATCGTGACCTTCCTCAACTTGCTGAGCAATAAACTCGCGCTCAAATTCAGCTTCTAAACCCTCGACTAACTCCAAAAAATCTTCATCAGTAATCGCATCAAGATTCATTGGTTCAGACACTGTCCAATAATCTTTGAACTCAGTTTTAAATTCTGTTTGGGGCAAAAGATGAGCAAGATAGGAATCTTTGATATAACCAGTTGCACCCCCACCTTTACGTACTTTTCCCGTTCCCGTTAGGGTAATTACCACCAGCGCATCTAAACGCTGCAATAACATCGATGTCAAACTAGATTCTTTGGGCGGGCTAGCATCTAACTTTGCAGAGATACAACGAATACCACATAGACGCTCGGCACCATAGCGAGGTAGCTCCAAAGCAGGAATTTGAGTTTGCCGAGGACTACCGACTCCAACCCGAATAATTTGTCCTCGACGATTGAGATAAACACAAACTGTATCTTTGATTTCTGTAGCGATCGCAGCCAACCTCTGAGCAAATTCTGGCGTAGTTAAGCGATCGCCAGGTAGCCTTTGATGATATAGCTTTTTGAGTTGTTTAATCTGGTTCGCTTTTAAACCTTTATAGTTGCCGTAGATAGTGTCGATAAGTTTATCCCTAAATCTCAATCGTAGAAAATAATACCAGGAATCATTCTAGCGAGATTAAATTACCCAAAGACAACCATCTTGAAAATTTTTAACAGTGATTAACGTTAACTCACAACCAAATCTTCGTAACTTTCAATCATAAATTTTCGACCTAAGGATAAAACCGATCTCTGATCCGATGACAATAAGCCAGTAAATTCTTCATTGTTCTAGCTTGATCACTCACAGGAGACTCAATTGGAGTCCAAAGAATATTAGCTAATAGTCCATAGGCACTAGCATCAACCGAGCTAATTTGTTCTCCCATTAAATAGGGTTTATCTGCCAAAAAATCGTTAATCGCGATCAAATCTTTAATCCCAATTTGATAAATTTCAAATGCTTCATGCCGACCCATTCCCTGTCCCTGCAAATTTTTCAAAATTTGTTTACGTGCCAGAGAAGCGACAATCGGCTTAACCACAGGGGATAAAGAACCAAAAAATTCTTCTTTTGTCTTTTGCCAATTTCGTGGCTCTCGCCAACGACTATAGAGAACAACCCAGTACAAACTATCTTCAATCAACCTTTTCATCGCCATCAACATAGCCAGCTCTGAAGCATTCAGATGATAGTCAAGATCGTAATCGTAAGCTGATTTAAGATAATCAATGATAAAGTTAGAGTCTCCAAGAATAGTGCCGTTATCATCTATGTAGGGCATTTGTCCTTGAGGAGCTTCATTTACGTTATTTGTCCAAAAATTCTCGTAAGGAATTTCTACCATTCGCAAGTATGTTTCTAACTTGAGGCATAAAGGACTTCCATTCGGTAGATCCCAAGCGGGATGAAACTGATAAAGCTTAATCATAAAAAATATATATAAATAGATATCTATAGGTGCAAAAAAACTGAGTTACATCATTATTTTTAGTAATCACTTAATAAACTTTTTGTCTAAATTTCCAAATAGGAAATTAACTATTTTTGCTGAGTCCTTCACTGTTTTAGCTTGAAAAATGTGGTTTAGACATGAGGGGATTTAAGTAGAAAATCCTCTTTTTTGGTCACACCTAGTAATTTCCCATACTCTTTTTTGTCGTTTTGCCCAGAAGAGAGAAAACCTTGCTTTCTTAAAAAAAGTCAATTGGGGACTTCGACCTATTTAAGATAAGTACTCCCAATTAATCAGCAAAATAAAATTAAGTAAAAAATAGCATCTCAAGTTTAGGAACTGTACCTGTAAAGATCTTGTCAAAATCCCATTGCCTAACTCAATCAGAATATTTGCTTGAACGTATAATATAGCGGTCTCTATTTTTTCACTTAACTATCTGTGCCTGAAAATCAAAAATCATCTCCATCTGTTGGCAGTATTGCCAAGTTAGTAGCGATCGCCACATTAGTCAGCAAACTGTTTGGATTTGTTAGGGAGTTAGTTGTTTCTGCGGCATTTGGGATTGGTCCAGTCAGAAATGCTTACGCGTATGCCTATACAATTCCAGGCTTTTTATTCGTGCTTATTGGGGGGATTAATGGTCCTTTTCATAGCGCTCTAGTAAGTGTTTTAACCAAAAAAAATAAATCAGAAGCACCAGCGATCGTCGAAACGGTTTCTACCTTAGTCAGTGCCGTATTGATCGTTGTCACCGCCATTATCGTTATTTTTGCTGGCAATTTCATCAGACTTTTAGGCCCCGAACTAGCCCCCGAAGTGCAAAGACTTGCCACTTTGCAACTGCAAATTATGGCGCCAATGGCTTTGTTAGCTGGACTAATCGGCATTGGATTTGGAACCCTTAGCGCAGCAGATAGCTATTTATTACCAAGTATTAGTCCTTTATTATCGAGTGTCGTAATCACGATTGGGATTGCAGGCGCATTATGGCAATTTGGCGAACAACTCAATACCCCCAAGTTCTTTCAACTAGGCGCAATTATCTTAGCAGGGGCAACCTTACTAGGAGCAATTTTACAATGGTTAGCTCAACTAATTGTCCAATGGCGAGAAGGGATGGGAACTCTTAAGCTCCGTTTTAAGCTGAATACCCCTGGGGTTAAAGATGTCTTTCGAGTTATGATTCCAGCCACTCTTTCCTCTGGAACATTTTATGTCAACTTAAATGTTGATCAATTTTTTGTCTCAGGAATTGCTGGAGCAGCAGCCGCCATTCAAAATGCCACTTTTATCTTTATCACGCCGATTGGAATTATCTCAAACGCGATCCTAGTCCCTTTTTATCCTGTTTTTTCTCGTTTAGCTGCCCCAGAAAATTGGCAAGAGTTAAAAGCAAGAATCCGCCAAGGACTAATCTTAGGAGCGCTTACCATGCTTCCTTTTACCGCCATCTTTATGTCTCTGGCTCTGCCGATTATTCAATTAGCGTTTGAGCGAGGTCAATTTACTCCCGAAAATTCTCGCTTTGTCGCCTCTCTATTAGTTGTATATGGGTTCGGACTCTTCTTTTACATAGCTCGGGATATTTTACTCAGGGTTTTCTATGCCCTAGGCGATGCGAAAACACCCTTTAAAATCAGTATTATTAATATTTTTATTAATGCCGTTTTAGACTATTTTTTAATTAAATCTTTTGGCGCCCCAGGCTTAGTAATGGCAACGGTTGGGGTAAATATTATCTCGATGACAGCCTACCTTTGGCTCTTAAATAAGCAGCTACAAGGCTTGCCTTTATTGCAATGGAGCAAAGACCTCTGCGGACTATTTATAGCTACCTTAATTGCAGGATTAGCTAGTTACTGGTTAAACCACCTTTTAGAAATGAACTTTAATAGCAGCAACCTATTAACCCTTATCCTAAGATTAGCGATCGCAAGCTCGGCAGCAGTAATTACTTTTGGCATAATTGCTATGCAACTAAAGTTACCAGAATTAGATCTGCTGGCAACACAAATTAAACGAAAATTTAGTAGATAGTTGTCTTGAAGAGCATTTAATACTAGCTAAAAATCTTGTCTCTAGGCTTAACCGAGCTGATTTTCTCCCACATACAAATTCATTTCATCTCTGCTTTCTGAAGATTTAGTCATCAACTCTAAAACAGATGCCGGAACAGAAATTGGCCATAACAATGGGGCAATTACTAAAATAATCCAAGAAAATAAATCGGACTTGGGAGTAGACTTATCATTCAAAAAAAGCTTTAGCCAATAGAAAAAAAATCCTGCTGAAACTGTCAAATACCACATTAAGTCTTTAGATAATCATTGCTTGTATCTGTTTTAGACTAACTGAAAGACAAGTCACCTTTAAACCGCAATTTCCGCATATTTTTAGGATAAATAAATAAGAATCTGAAGATTAATACCTAAGTAAAGTCACAGGGGAAGGTCACCAAAAAGCCTCAGAATAGAACATTAAAGGCTGCTGATTATTAATCTTCAAGATCATTGTTGTACCCAAAAAGTCCAATAGAATTTAAGATCTCAGTGGATGCAACTCCATGTAAATACCACTAATTCAAACTTTCTAACTGTTCAGCAGTACCAACATTCAATAACTTCGCACCTTTGCAAGCTCTTTTGAGAAGACCAGTTAAAACCTTGCCGGGACCAACTTCAATTACCTGCTCGACACCACTTTCATTCAAATAGGT
>CALKUU010000222.1 GCA_937996665.1 uncultured Xenococcaceae cyanobacterium
ACTGAAGAAAAATCTTCTCCCTCCGTAAGCCCAACTCTCGATCCAATGGTTTTGGACTCTCTTCGCAACTTGGCTGGCGACAAAGCTCAGGAGTTGCTCAATAAAATTATTAGTCAGTACCTAGAAGATAGTCCCCCAAGATTGGAGGCGATTAGTAAAGCTTTAAGTGATCAAGATTCTGATGCCTTAAGACAAGCAGCTCATGGTCTACGCTCTAGTAGTGCTAACTTAGGAGCAGTAAGTCTAGCTAATTGTTGCAAAAATATTGAGAATCTCGCTCGTGCCGGAACCATTCCCACTTTAGATACAACAATAGCCGAGCTACACACCGAATACGAAAAAGCAAAAATTGCCCTGCAACAAGAAGGTGGATATGACTCAAACTAATGCAAAGCCTTTAATTCTGATCGTTGATGATGATCGCACAATGCGTTCCCTCCTAAACTTGGCAATGTCAGAGGAGGGTTATGACATTGCTGAGGCTCAAAATGGCGAACAATGTTTATCCGAATATCTAAATTGTCGTCCAGACTTGATTTTACTCGATGCAATTATGCCTGATATTGATGGTTTTAGTTGTTGCCAAAAAATTAGAAATCTACCTGGTGGGGATTCTATTCCGATTTTGATGATTACTGTTTTAGATGATCAAACCTCTGTCGAAAAAGCATTTGACGCAGGCGCAACTGACTATGTGACTAAGCCAATTCACTGGGCAGTATTATCAAAAAGAGTTAGCTATTTACTAGCTTCTAGTCGATCTGATTTAGAAGTTAGTAAGATCAAAGAAAAATTAACTCAGTTGCAGTTTTGGGAAAGTCTTTTGAGTGAGGTGGTGCAAAATCTTGGGGTGAGAGGCCGTGAAACTAATTCAGTTGACTTGGCATTAAAGACTCTCCGCAGTCATTTCTCGGCTGCTAGAGTTGTTGTTTATGATTTGCAAACTAAAACTAATTTTGAATCTTGTCCACCAGATCTAATTCCGAGTCAAGAATTGGTGGAAATAGATTTTGGTTTAGTTTCTCTGTATCAAGACCAATATGAACAAGGGCAGGCAGTTATTCTTAACGATTTAAGTCAATCGGAGTTGCCAGCGGTTTTGCTCGAAAGGTTTCAACAGTTAGAGACTAAATCTTTAGGAATTTTCCCAATCCTCTCTAATCAAAAGGTTTCAGGACTATTGGCTATTCATTTCGATCGTACTACTCCTAATTTAAATAAATTGACCTTAAATCAGTTTATCGATTTGGGAAGACTAGTATTAATGTCTTGTTTTTAGATGACTGACTGAGGTTTCGAAATTAAGTTAAACGAGATTTGATGTGCCTGAGCAATTGGGTCATCCACAACTTTTGATGGGTTACTACCTTAATTTTGTCTAGCATCTAGCAACTAAGTTTTGTAGAAAACGGATTTTAATATCTTAAATTATGGCTAAGCGATCGCTAAAAGCATCTACTTTCGGAATTGACAGAGCCAAAAGAGCTTTTGAGCGAAGTGGTTGGACTCAAGAATATTTAGCTGCGGAAGTAGGTTTATCCACTCGCCAGTCTATCTGGAAATTTTTCAAGGGAAGACCAATTGAGCGCTACATTTTTATCGATATTTGTTTTCGACTCGATTTAGAGTGGCAGGATATAGCTGATTTACCCCCCAAATTAGAACCATCCTCAACTAATCAGGATGCAGCGATCGCTACTGCTCAAGCTAATATCCAGGAATTAGTCGTAACTGTCCGCGATCGTATTCGAGGTCAAGTTAAATCTCAGTGTGGGACAATTCAATCCTTTTTTGAGTTCGCTCAACCTCTTGCTCTAGAAAGTATCTATACTGATTTAAACGTCTTGACTCGCCTCAGCAGTCAACGATGGTTAGAAATATCAGATTTACAAAACTCTTGTCAAAATACCTTTGGTTTATCTGACCCCACTAGAGAAACAGTTAGTGCCTTTGAAACTGTAACTAATCAACCAAAACTAATTTTGCTTGGTAAGCCAGGTGCTGGTAAGACTACTTTTTTGCAACATTTGGCTTTGCAATGTATTCAAGGTGATTTTCAAGCCGATAAAATTCCCATCTTTATCTCTCTAAGAACTTTTGCCGTCCAAGCAAAAGACCAACAAGATTTTAGCTTACTGGGTTATTTGCAAAGACTTTGGCTCAATTATGATTTGTCGGCAGACCAGATAACGAACTTGTTGCAAGCAGGGAAGCTTTTGATTCTTCTTGATGGTCTCGATGAAGTTCCCCTTGAATATGAACAAGAAACTCTTCTCCAAATTGAACAATTTGCTAATCTTCATTATCAAAACTCGCTGATTGTTACCTGCCGAATAGCGAGTCAAAAATATCGCTTTAATGGTTTTACCTATGTTGAGCTAGCCGATTTCAGTCCTCAGCAGGTCAAAATATTCGCGCAGAGATGGTTTGTTGCTACTGCCCAAAACCAAGAAGTTGGCATGGCTAAAGCAGAGCAATTTTTAGAGCAATTGCAACACCGTCAAAACCAGTCAATCAGAGAACTGGTTACTACTCCCATTTTGCTCAATCTAATTTGTTCAGTTTTTCAAGAGCGTTTATCTTTTCCCGATAAAAGATCGCGATTGTATCAAGAAGGATTAGATATTTTATTGGTGAGATGGGATCGCTCTCGGGGAATTGGGCGCGATCGCGCCTACCAAAATCTTTCTTTGCCTAACAAGATTAAACTACTTAGCCAGATTGCTGCTGTTAACTTTGAGAAAGGTTTTTATTTTTTTGAGACTAATCAGCTTTTGCAAATAATAGCCGATTATTTGCTTACTCTTCCTGATACTAGTAGTGATCCTGAAACCTTACGACTAGATAGTGAAGCTATTTTGAGAGCAATTGAGGTGCAGCATGGGCTGTTAGTCGAAAGAGCCAGAGGTATTTATTCTTTTTCTCATCTGACCTTTCAAGAATATCTGACTGCCAGAAAGATTGTGTCTAGTCCTAATGCGGAAATTTTACATACTTCCTTGGCAAGTTTGGCAACCTATATTACCAATGTCCAGTGGCGAGAAGTAATTTTACTCACTGCTAGTGAATTGCCTAGTGCTGACTATTTGCTTACTGAGCTTAAAGCACAAACTGAATTAATTTTGCAAGCTTGTGAGCCGATTCAAGAATTCCTCGAATTTATTAGCTGCAAAGTAGCAACTATTTCGGCAAATTATCAACCAGAGGCTTTGAGAGCTTTCTATTTTAGTCTGTTTCACAATCGGGATTTAAATTTAGCAATTGCCCTCGACTCAAAATTAGCAGGAACTTTGAGTGATGATTTGGCGATCGATTTAGCTTTGGAAAGAGCCTATGCGATCGCTCTAGACTTAGTGCAAGAACCAGACATCAACAAGATTCTTAATTTTGGTTTTGCCTTAGAATTTGAATCTAAGCTCACGCCACCAGAAGATCTTCAACAAGCGCTACAAACTCTGAAACAAAATCTTCCTGATTTTGCCAAAGGTAAAAAATCTCTGATCGAATGGTGGAAAAATGATGGCAAGCAATGGCTACAGGAATTTCGAATCTTGATCGATCAGTATTGTTATCAAGGTTATCAGGTAAATTTTACTGCTGAGCAGCAAAATTTATTACAAAAATACTATTTGGCTAATCAGTTTGTTTTGGAATGCTTGAATAGTAATTTCAATATCACTGCTACAACCAGAAAAAACATTCTTGACAACTTTTTACTTGCCTCATCAAGGTCACTGTCAAGTCAGCATGCTTTCAGTCAGCCTATTCTTAACCCAGTTTCTAAAAAATTCTGATTATCCTCTTTTTGGTAAGCAGGTTTCAGCATAGGATAAAAATACCTACAAATTTTTGGGTGTTTAATTTTTGGGATTTTTAAATTTTTGAAGATGGCAAAAAAATATGTATATGCTTTGATCTTGTGTTTAACTTTGGCGGTAATTGTTCTTACTAAGTTTTTGGGTTCTTCGGATAGCTTGGCAGAAGTTAGCGGTCAAGAAGATGCTGATTTAACTGGAAGTGAATGTGTTTACCATGCCGATGCTTATGAAGGCTTAGAAATGAGCAAACTAGAACAAGAACTTGAGACTACTGGTTTAATTGGTCGGGTTCATGGTGCTGCTGGTAGTGATTCTCAGCTATTTGTGATTTCTGTTCGAGAGCCTAATAACTTTTTTGCTCATCGTGAATTTTCTTTGGTTAGCAGGCAAGCAGAATCTCTGACAACTCTTGAGCAGCTTAACCGTCACGATCGCATCTGTATTCAAGGAAATATTTTGTCTAACCCTAGTCCTCAAAAACATATTGCCATTAATAAAATTCAAATTTTGGAGCCGTGGCCGCAGCCAGAAAATATCGAACCTTATCAAAGACAAGCTGATTTACCTACCGAGCTTGAGTCACAAACTAGCTTTATTGGCAAAGTCCATGCCATCGGTTCTGAGGGCAAAATTTTGGTTGTCGAATATCGAGATGGTGTTATCCCGATTTTTGTAAGAGCAACCGAATTTACTCAAAATCTTTATCGCGGTGACATCGTTGAGCTTCACTACCAAGTTCAAAAACAACCCCAACAACCAACTCATTTGCAATTAGACACAACAGTGGCACAACCGATTGAGGTTTTGGATGCGATCGCTTCTTGGCATAATCATGTCAAAACACTCACTGGTAATTTAGTTAAATTTCCTCGTAGTCCACAACTAAAGTTTGATGTCTATGCAATCGAAGAAGTTACTCAAGGAATTAATCGTGATTTTACCTTGGTTAATTTTGAGGACATAGCTGAATTTACCAAAATCAGAGAAAAGCTAGCTGAGCTTTGGGAGCAAAATAGCTCAACTGCGATTGCTGGTAGGAATATGTTGATTAACCCTGAAGTTACGATTGAGGCGACTGGAAAAGTTAACTTGATCTCTACTGAGCAGGCAAATCCACAAATTTTGCTTAAAAGTGCTGAGCAGGTTAGAGAAATTAATTAACCAAGGATTTGGTTGATGGTTGATTGCTTGATAACCAATGATCTCACTATCAAATTGAGATGCTGCAAAAATTTAGCATTTCTTCGGCGATCGCCTTAGATTGTTCTAGATGAGGGACATGACCACATTTATCTATCCAAACTAGCTTGCTACCCTCGATCAAGCGAGCAAGTTTGGGTGCGTCTTTAGTCCCTAAAATTTTGTCTTGTTTGCCCCAGAGAATGAGGGTTGGTTGAGTTAGCTGTTTGAGTTGTTTAGTGAAAGAACCATAGCCGCCACTTTTAGTAAAAGCAATCAACGCTTTATCCCAATTTTGACAATGGAGATGAAGGGCTGCACAAGCTTGAGCATCTTTGCTCGCAAAACTTTTGTCGTAGTAAGCATTCTTGCTAATGTTTTGTCTTACCTTGGGGCTGCGAAGAAAGTCCGTTGCCCACTTGTCGAGCGGAGGAAACATCAATTTGCCAATTTTGGGTGGACTGGTTAAGCCAGCACTGTCAATGAGAATTAATTTGGCAACAATTTCTGGATAGCTAAGTGCTAAGTCGATCGCCGCAGCACCACCCATTGAAGCTCCTACCAAGATTACTGGTTTGTTAATCTGACTTTTCCAGAATGCATACAAATGGTTTTTTATTGCCTGGGCACCATAGGGTAAATGATCTGAGCGATCGCTAAACCCAAAACCCAGCAGATCAACTGCCCAGGTTTCTTTGTCGGCTGATGCGAGTAAAGGAATTAAGCGACGAAATTCGAGTAAAGAACTGTCAAACCCATGAAGTAAAAAGATTGGGTAATTATCTTTGCCTTGTTGAGTCCCTTCTTGAACATAAGTAGTATTGACTAGTTGAGACTTGGCTTGTTGCTCAAAAACAGTATCAATTTGTTTGAGTTTAATTTTCTTAGCTAGAGCGATGGAGGTATCTTCTGTTAAATTTTCGGCTCCAGTAGGAAGGAAGGAAGGAAACATTGATTTTCTAGGATGAATTTAGCTAGGACAAATAAAACTTTTCAAGGCTTAATTCCCAGGTCTTAAGATCTGGATCTCTAGACCCGAGGCTAAATGTCTGCAATTATTGTCCTCAATTGGGTAATCAAGAAAATCACAAAATTGACACTTTTAACTCGAAATTTTTAACTTGTCATTTTAGGTTGTGTATTCTGCATTGATTTCGACATACTTGTAAGTCAAATCGCAACCCCAGGCTGTGCCAACACCACTACCCCCACCAAGATTGACATCAATCAAAACTGTATCTGTTTGCAAATACTCTCCTTCAGCAGCTTGCTTGAGGTAATTGCTAGCCGCAGCTCGGTCAAATTCTTGTGGTTGTCCATTGTCCATCAGGGTTATCTCGCCGAGTTTGATATCTAGCTCATCCTGATGAAACTTAACCCCTGCTCTGCCAGCAGCAGCGGCAATTCTGCCCCAATTAGGGTCGCGACCAAAAACCGCTGATTTGACGAGAGAAGATCCGGCAATCGTTTTAGCGACTGTTTCGGCTGCTTGATTGCTTAATGCCCCTGAAACCTTAACTTCAATTAAACAGGTTGCCCCTTCTCCGTCTCTGGCGATCGCTTTGGCTAGATACTGACAGACTTCGGTTAACATCGCTTCTAACTGGCTGGCATTTTTGCCTACTTTAGTAATCGCAGAGGTACGAGACTGACCATTAGCAAAAGCAATTACACAGTCATTTGTGCTGGTGTCGCCATCTACCGTAATCTGATTAAAACTTTTATCTACAGCCCGCTTCAACATCTCTTGCCATAGCTGGCTAGAAACCACTGCATCACAGGTAATGAAAGCAAGCATAGTTGCCATATTTGGGTGAATCATCCCCGAGCCTTTAGCAATGCCGCCAATTCTGACAGGGCGACCTTCAATAATCGTTTCCAGGGCGATTTCTTTAGCTACTAGGTCTGTAGTTGTAATAGCTGTGGCTGCATCTGCTCCGCCATCTACTGAAGCCGCGCTGACTAACTGAGGAAGAGCTTGAATTAACTCCTCCATTTTAATTCGCTGTCCAATTACTCCAGTAGAAGCAAGCAGGATTTCTTGGGGCGAAATATTTAGCCTTGAGGCTAGCTGCTGCGCGCAGTCCATTGCATCTTGCCAACCTGCTTCTCCCGTTCCCGCGTTGGCTTGTCCTGCGTTACAGAGGATAGCCCGCATGCTACGACCTTCTTGCAAAATTTGGCGACAATAATCGACACAAGCAGCTCTTACCTGAGAAGTGGTAAATACTCCAGCCGCGATCGCTTCTGTTTCCGAAACAATTAAAGCTAAATCCAAAGCTCCAGAAGTTTTTAACCCGGCAGCAATTCCTGCTGCCTGATATCCTTTGGGAGCTGTAATTCCCCCTGCTACTTTTTGCCAGTCGCTCATAAGTTCCCTAGGACTCCGTCAAAAGAATCTATCAAAAAAATAAAATAATAACCAAAAAACTACATGCCTGCTACCAATCAATTTGATCGCTTCTCGTGATTATACAATTTTGTGCTACTGTTAGATGGCTCATTGGTTAATCTCTAAGTATAAAGGGGAAAGTTTGGTGAAAGTCCGACGCTGTCCCGCAACTGTAATGTAAGCCGAGACGTTTAGCTCGCAACGGTTTACTGAGTCAGAACACCCACCAATGAAACGCCATTAAAACTATTCATCAGCGTTTCTGCGAGGTACAGAAAATGTCACTCTCTACAATCAAAGTTAAGCTTCAGTCTAAGTCACTTCGTCGCTTAGGATTGGCAGTTTTTGCCAAGCTTGTTGTCACTTTCTTGTTTTTGTCATTAGCTAAGCCAGCTTTTGCCCATCATCCCTTTGGCGGTGGTACTCCTAGTAATTTTTTTGAAGGTTTTTTGTCAGGTCTTGGTCACCCTGTAATTGGTCTAGACCATTTGACTTTTGTGATTGCGATCGGTCTAATGGCTTTGCTGGTTAGGAAGTTAGGCTTTTTATTACCTGTTATCTTTACTTTAGCCGCTGCGGTCGGTGCGATCATTCATCTAAACAGCTTGGATTTGCCTCTGGTTGAGCCAGCCATTGCTTTTTCTGTACTAGCTGTTGGTATTTTACTAGCTTGGCAAAGAAAACTGGGTTTGGCTTTGTTAGTTTTTCTTAGCGCGATCGCTGGAATCTTTCACGGCTTTGCTTACGGAGAAGCAATTTTTGGTGCAGAAATGACACCCATAAGCGCTTACCTATTAGGTTTTACTGTAATTCAATTAGCTATTAGTGCGATCGCCTTTAAGTTAGGTCGTTCTGCCCTAGTTAGGTTTAATAACAGTGGCTCAACTGAAGCTAGTCATCAAGAAGTTATTTATCGTTCCTTGCCTTTGCGTTTTGCTGGCTTTCTCGTAACTGGGATTGGAATTGCTTTCCTCTCCAATGCTCTCCTTGGCTAAAGACGTTTATTTGCAATGATTGCATTCGAGTAGTTTTCAGCTGAAACAGAATTATTTGAATTCAGTTCTTAGCCGTTAGCTAGCTTGCTAATCATAGATCTCTAGTGACAAGAAATAGAGAATTGATTAGACGCGAACTTACTCTCCATTCACTTTTGGAAAACGCCTTTCAAATTAATTAAGCATTTTTAACTACTAAAAAACTCTACATACAAAAGGATAATCACAAACTATGCATAAGATTCCTGTAACTATTGTGACTGGTTTTTTGGGTGCAGGTAAAACTACTCTCCTACGTCATTTATTACAAAATAATCAAGGTAAAAAAATCGCCATTTTAGTCAACGAATTTGGTGAAGTGGGTATTGATGGCGATTTACTTCGTTCTTGCCAGATCTGTGATGAAGAGGAGACCGCAACTAGTAACATAATTGAATTAGCTAATGGCTGTTTGTGCTGTACTGTTCAAGAAGAGTTTTACCCCACTATGCAGGAGTTGCTTGAGCGCAAAGATGGTATCGATATTCTTTTGATTGAAACCTCAGGTTTAGCTCTGCCAAAACCACTAATTCAAGCATTCCAGTGGCCGGCAATTCGTAATGCAGTTACGGTTGATGGAGTCATAACAGTAGTAGACTGCCAAGCTCTTGCTACAGGAAATGTAGTTGGCGACCTGATTGCTTTAGAAGCACAACGAGCTGAAGACCCCACTTTAGGACATGAAACACCTTTAGAAGAGTTATTTGAAGATCAGTTAGCCTGTGCTGACTTAGTTCTTTTAACTAAAGCTGATTTGGTAAGTGAGCAGGATCGATTAAGAGTAGAAGAATGGTTAGGGAAAGAAATACCTACGGGTGTGAAAATTGTCGCTTGCCAAGAAGGGGACATTAATCCTGAATTGCTGCTTGGTTTCAATGCTGCGGTAGAAGATAATTTAGCTAGCCGTCCTTCTCATCATGATCATGAAGAAGAGCATGACCATGATGAAGAGGTTAATTCTGTCGAACTGATCACAACAGATACCTTTGATCCAGAAGATCTGTTAGTAAAATTACAGCAACTTGTTCAGCAGCAAGAGATTTATCGGATCAAGGGTTTTGTTAACGTGGAGAGCAAACCAATGCGTTTGGTTTTGCAAGGAGTAGGTAATCGTTTTAATACTTTTTATGATCGCTTGTGGTCAAAAGAAGAAACTCGACAAACTCGCTTGGTGTTTATTGGCAAAAATCTTGATCAAAAGTATTTGGAAAATTATCTAAGCGAAAAAATCAAGCAACTTACTTAAGTCTAGATAAAAACGAAAAATTAGAGCGGTCTGAATTGACTGAATTAGTTAGTTGCTATTTTTCTCAATTAATTAGTTCTTTCGCTCTTTTTTAAGCTTTGATGCAGACTATTTTGCGGTTCCGATGTCGTGTTTGCTTTATCAATAGTTGGTTCTCGATATTTTGATTCTTCATTATGATTAGAGTCTAGATATGTTTTTCTAAAGTGACCAATCGTCTCTTGATAAATCTGACTGCTTAAACGACGACCTCGTTTACCATCTTCTAGCTTAATATCATCGACATAAAAATTAAGCTCAAATTCTACATAAATGTACCCTTCATCGTGGTTTAAGCCAATCATTCTAATTTCAGGTTCTTGCCACTGGCTTCTTGGTTGCTTGAATCGTTCCTTAAGCCAAGTAATTAGTTCTAAAATATAATCATCTAATCTAGTTTCTTCTCGCTGGGGATTAGAAATAGTTTGCCATAGCTTTTGGACTCTTTTAGTCAAGAGGTTAATCTTACGTTCCCATTCTTCGGAGATAATTAGTTGGTCATCTTCGAGCAAATTAGGATCTTTTAAACAAGCTCGATACCAATCTCTAACAAGCTCAAATAAATTTTCTGCTGCTTTAGTTTCTTTTAAATTAGCCTTGGCTAAAATTTCTTCCTTTTGAACTATAACTTCTAAGCCTATTAACTCTAGTACTTCTTGATATTCTTGTTGAATATTGGATATTTCTTCGAGGGTCAAACCGCCTTTTTCGGCAAACTGAATAGTTAAAACTAAAGACTCTAAGAAAGCTGAAACTTCTTCTAACTTGAAATTCACTTCTTGCTCAGCAATTAACCTGGTTTTTCCAATAGTCTGTTGTTCTTTTGAATCACTGTAAAAGATTTCAATGAATTCTAATTTACGATCAATGTCACCTAAAGTATCGGGATGAGCCAGAACTATTTCTTCCATGATTTGTTTAGCTCGATCCATGTCCCATTCAATGGGAATTTCAATTGACGTAGAACAATAATAGTAAGAAGTTGGGCGAGATAAATTAGTAATATTTTGCACTTGTAAGGTGCTATTAGGTACGTAAACATCGCAGTGAATATTAAACATATATAGCTGCGTTACTCGTACTCCAATTTTCTTGAGCATTCCTAACGAACCATCTTCTAAGCGCAACACATCGCCAAACTGAAATGGAGTGTCAATTAATAGGACAATGCCACTAAAAAAGTTGGCTAAAATATCTTTAACAGCAAAGCCGATGATAAAGCTAGCTCCGCCTAAAGTTACCCAAATACCAGTTAGATCTACGCCAAAGGATTTGAGAACTAAACCAGTAGCAATGGTGATAATAATTACAGGAGCGACTGCTTCAATGATCGGCAATAGCACGTCATCCCACATTACTTCAGTTTGCTGAGTATATTCTTTGAGATAGTAAATAACAACTTTATTGATTAATTTAATTAGTAAATAACTGAGTACGACAATTAAACCTGCTGTTAGTAGATTTTCCAATCTTTGAACTATCTCGATCGCACCTAATTGACTAAAGGTGATTTTGAGTGCAATCAAGACAAAAATAATTAAAGCAGGATAGTTAGAAACGTTGAGGGTAACTAAGGCTATGTCATCTTCAAAGTTACGAAAAATAGATCGCAGTACATAAAATAAAATAAGATATAGCAGCACTGTGATAACTGCTACCACTAATAAGCTGCTGATAATAAAAGCGGTACTATCAATCTCAAAAGGAAGTAATTTTTCCAACATAATTATTTGCAAGATACGACTAGAAAGTTCTTGAGGACAGGACTTTTATCATCAATCTAGATCTATATTTATCTTCCTCGTGGCGATCTGCATAGCTCTAAAAGTTAATTGATTTCAAGTTTTAAACTAGGCAAGAATTTCTGGAGATTTTTTAATGATTTTCCCTGCCAAGGCATTTCGGCCGAACCTAAAATAACTAATTGTGTACTTTTCTTTTTGCGTAAGCCCAAGACAAACTTAGACAGCATACTAATCCCAGAACTATTGAGAAATTCTAATTTCTTTAAATCTAGAGTCATTTGCTCTGGTTCTTCGTTAATAATCTTATTTAGAAGATCGTTAATCGGTGCGTATTCTGTTGCGCCTCCCAGACTGAGTAATCCTGAAAAATTGACTGTGGTAGTTTCTGAGTCATATTGCACTGCATAATCAGTGTCTTTTATTTCTTCAATTGCCATTAGAGTTAAACTTATTCCTGATCTTAGAGTGAAATTAATGCTTCTATATAGTTACCTGAACCATTGAGGTAACAGTAAGTACGGTCGACTCTTTATTGATTGTGTCAAACTTCCAGCCTAATTTAGCTGAATAGTCATTAATCATAGTCAAAAAACCCAGTCCAGAAGCATTGGAATCATCTTCTAGGCTTTTCTCAACCTGTCTGACATAGAATTCTTCAGGATCGGCAGCGAGTAACTCAGCCAAAAAAATCCGAAATTTCTCGGCATTCTCGGAAGTTGTACTATTGGTAGCGTAAATTACGGCGGTAATCTCAGCATTTTGTTCGGGATCGTGTTCGAGAAAATAAACCCCAAATTTGACTTTAAATTTGCTGTCGCGATCGCTAAACTTCATCGCATTTTCTAACAGCTCGTTAGCGACATAGCTTACAGCTGATTTACTTTCTTGAATACGGCGATCGCTTTCTTGATCGTCATCATTAGTAGGTAGAAATGTCGAAAAGTATTCACCAACAAACTGAGCCGATAGTCGATTGTTCGACCATCGTTTACGAATTGAGCGAGTAGTGGGGGCAAAGGACATTTCTAGAGAATCGAGTTCGGGGTCAAACTCTTCAAGATAGTCCCCAAATATTTTTTGCATGGCTAGTAAATTAACAACTAATTTTGTTTAAAAACTAATAAAGTAATATCATCAAAGACTTTTTGCTCGCCAATAAACTCTCGAACATCATTGATAATTGCTTGTTTGATTTCCTCTGATGCATATTTCCAGTTTTTACTAATAACCTTGCATAGTCTGTCCATGCCATACTGTTTTTTCTCCAGATTAAATGCTTCAGGAATCCCATCTGTATAGAGAACTATTCCATCACCAGAATGTAGCTCTAAAGTAGTGCAGTCGATGAATTCAGCAATATCATCATCGAGACCAATAGGTAATCCCAAATCAATCGTGTCAATTAATTCGATATGTCCCCCCTTGCGTACCAAAATTGTTTCTTCATGCTGTCCGCTAATGCTGAGTTTACCTGCTGAATAGTTGAGGATGGCTAGGGTTAAATTTTTTTCGGAATCCATCCGCTGTACATTACGGAAGATAGTTCGGTTGAGAGTATCCAAAAACTTAATCGGATCTCTTTCTTTAATTTCTTGTAGAGTCCGTACCGCGGTTTGGGTCATCAACATCAAAATACCACTTTCCAAACCATGTCCTGTAACATCGCCAATCCCAATAGTCACGACCCCATCTGTATGCAGTACGTCGTAGTAATCTCCCCCTACTTCATCAGCAGGTTGCATAAAACCAGAAATGTCTAAACTGTCGATATCTGCAAATTCTTCTGGTTTGGGTAACACCATTTGCTGTAGTTTTTGGGCTACATTTAACTCAGCACCCATCCTCTCGATTTTGTTTAATGATTCGGTTAAGACTTTATTTTTTTCCTTCATCTCAATCATCAACTGTTCACGAGATTTAAGCGCAAAAATAGTTTGGGCTTGTTGTATTTTTTGTTCACTCAATGATGTCGTGTTATTTAAATAGCGATCGCATTTGATTTGATAGCAGTCTTTAAATGACAACAAGCTGACATGATCAAAGAAAAGATCGATAAAATCGGGAACCGCAATTTTATCGATCATGATGAAAATAATCGATAGCACCGACGGTTGAATATTGATGTCTAGTTGCAAACTTAGCTGGAAATGATCTTTACGACCAACTAACAAGCGATTTATTTGCGAAGTTACCACCGCCAAACGAGTAGCCGTAATTTTATCTTCGGTTAATAGTTCTATTAACTGTAAAATATTCTGACGAATATTATTGAGATCGGATGAGCTATTAACTATGGCTTTTCCTAAATCAATCATCAGAAATAGTCCCTATTTTGAGTGCTATGCAGGTAGCGTCGTCATAATTTCTACCAAACAAACGTACGATATTTTTGGCAACTGTCATCACGTCATCAGTAAAAATTCCTTGATATTTTTGAGGGTCAAAATGCTCTTTAACTCCATCTGTATAAAACAAAACTAGATCGGATCGATATAACTGGATTTTTTGCTCTTTTGGTTGACGAATATCTCCGCCGACTATCCCTTCAGTAGAATAAAGTCTGGGAACGTCTATTTTATTTTGCTGGCGCAAGATTCGAATTACCGTATTCCCAACTCCTGTGTAGGATAGTTGGTTAGTTTCCAAGTCTAAAATTCCCAAGCCTACTGCTGCACCCAAGCTATCTTGGAGATGCTGGTGAAGGTAGACCATCGTCTCGCAAACATCGCTATGCCAATTTTGTAAATAAGATCGAGCAGCACTAGCCACTTCATGCGCATGGTTGCCATGTCCTAAAGCATCGATAATAGCCATCGCTAGTAGGTTATCTTGTTGTTTGACGATGACGGCGTCTCCACTCAATCGCTCTCCTAAACAGGGTCTAATCGAATAAAAATAATCGAAGTCGATTTTGCTCTCACCGATTCTACTTTCACCATTGTGGTTCATAGCCGTTGTGGTTTATAACCATTGTCTAATTATTATTTGCGTACCGACATCAACTTCCGAACTAATTGCAAATTCGTCCATTAAGCGTTTGACTCCTGGTAAACCTAATCCTAAAGTCCCACTAGAGCTAAAATCATCTTGCATGGCGCTGTCTAGATCGGCAATCCCAGATCCTCGATCTTGAACTGTAATTTCTATGCCTGTTTTCTTAGCTTCGGTGATGGGGCTGATCGTTACTTCGCCCCAATCAGCGTATTTAATAATATTGCGAACTAATTCTGAGACAGCAGTAGCAATTTTTTGACAGTGATAATCATCAAAGCCCAGACTATGCGCCATTCGTTTGCTTTCCATAATCGCTCTGACTGTATCTGCTTCTCGACCTATCCTGATCCGACTTCTTTTTTCTTGAATCATTGCGATCGCCTATAATTTTTTTATCGCTACAAAAGCATCATCAAGATTTAAGGTTGCATCAAGCCCCTCAATGTTGGCATCTAAATCGACTAATGCCGAAATCAACCCTGGTTGCAAACCAGAAATAACCGTTTTTGCTCCCATGACTTTTACCATATCGATAATACTTCTCAATTTATTAAAATCGTCAAAATCCATGACTTCTACTCCCGAAACATCGATAATTATGCCTCTGGCTTCACTCTGATGTAATTTAGCTAATAAATCTTGCTGTAACTGCTCGAAAACTTCGGACGTAAGTGCGATTTGAATTGCAGCTACTATACAATTTTGGGAAATTTGGAGGGGAATAGATTGTCGATTGAAACTACCCATATTTACGACTTGATTTCGATGATTTTTAGGTTTTGACGTTTAAAAGCTTTATCGATCGCATCCATCATGGTAGAGGTAGTTTTAACTGTACCAACATCAATTCCCAAATTGACTATGGTTTGGGCGTTAGCAGGAGATAGACCCGAAATAGTAGATTCGCAGCCCATCAATCGAGTTGCCTTAGTTATTTTGATTAAATAGTTAGCAACTGCCGTATCGATTACTGCCACCCCGCTAATATCAAGGATAAATTCTTTCGCGTTGGTCTTCCCGATTTCATTCAACACTGCATTCATAATATCTTGCGATCGCTTGGAATCGACAATCCCGACTACGGGTAAGAGTAAAATCCCCGCCCAAATTTCGGTAACTGGGGTAGACATTTCCATCAAGGCCTTATTTTGTCCCGCAATTAATTCGTTAGAGACATAGTTGTACATTTCGCAGACAATCCCAGTGTCTAAATGTACCTGTTTAGAGATTGCATCTGACATGAGCATCTGCTCGTTTTCGTCAAAATTTTGTTTTTGGATCGAGTCACTAAAAAGGCGGTCAAAGATGTTCATTCCTGCAAAAAAGACTGTCATTGATAAGCCAATTCGGGCATGAGTTTCCCCTGTAACTCGTCTGACTTTTACATACTCCTCGCCGATTTCACCGGCTAAAAATTCTTGCCAATAATCTAATTGTTTTTGTTGTACATGTTGCAGAATTTTTTTGTTAGAAAAGAATTGTTTAAATTCTGCTTGTTGTCCCAGCCAGTCATACCATTCATCAACAATATTATCGACTTGAGGCAACATAAAAGAGCCAACTTTATCAATAAGATTTAAATCTACCGGTCTAATGTCATATAAGTCCTTTAAAACTATGGCACTTCGATGATCAACAACTACCGAATTATGACTTTCTCCGATTAAACTCATTTGACTTGTTTTACTCTATGCACTACAACATATTTTATATTAATGCTAAATGAACTAATAAAAGAATAAAGGTAAACAAAGAATATTATTAAAAGTGATGATCAAACTAATGAAACTAAATTTCATAATTATCTTGTTGAATTTTTAATTTAATAGTCAAATTATTGACTGCCTAATCTTTATTTTAAGGGTTCAATAGTTCAAAATATTTACTTTAAATAAATAGTTCTTAGTATTACAAAATGATTGCATCTAGTTTCGTCCACTAAGCCGTTTAAAAATTCTCTATGATCTTAATTTTTAATTTTTCTAAAGCTTCTCATTTGTGTTCTTGAATTAACTATTGACAGACGCCAATTCTCTGTCGGATTGGTCTGAGGAATTGGCGTCTGTCATCAAGTCTTTAGCGGTTTCTAATAAAGGTTGCCTTTCCTGATTAAGTTAGCAGTAGTAGCTCGATAAATTGATTCCACGTAAATGAGTGGCTATTGGTGCGTCGTTGGAGAAAATCAATTTCTTCTCTGGTTAGTTTTGCCTCTCCCACGCTATTCATGGCATTATTCATCTCTTGAATACTGATGAGATCGTCTTTATTGGCATCAATGGGCAAAAAGTAAGTCATAAAGGCGTCATGCTTTGACATCAAACGACGATGTCTGAGCATCAATTCGCCAAATTCTGCAAAATCAATTTTACCGTTACCATCTCGATCCATACAGTTAAATAAATAATTTAACTCTGAGTCATCTATCTTTTGGTTGCCTTGAGTCAAGTAGCTAGCCAATTCGGAGGTTGATAATTCTCTACTGCGATCGCTATCAATCGCATCAAAGATATAACGTAAATCTCCTTTCATCGCTTCACTAGCTTGGTCAAACATAAAATTTCGTCCCTTTCCTCTGATTGCTATCTCTAATTGCCGACGAAAGTTGCTGATAATTTCTTTGGCAATTAGATAGCGTTGTCTGTGTTCTTCTGGACTGGCTACCGCATGAAGTGCCACAGGAACGAGAGAAGGAAGAGATCTTCTTAAAAAAATAAAAAACCCAATTGTTACCAGACAAAAAGGAACAGTTAACACTGGGAGTCCCAGCGGTTTGGTGATGATCGCCACAATGGGAATTGCTAAAGCTGATAAGAATGCGCAACTCCCTCCCATCAAAAAACTACGCAAATTGGGAGCGTAGAAGATTCCGCCAATTGCCATCGCAGCTAACAGCGAATTGTAACCCCACAAGCCTGCATAGATATCGTTGGGGACGATGCCAATAATTAAGGCTGCCACCATCCCTAAAATTGCTCCCCCGAAACCAACTAGAGAACCCAAAGGAGTACAAAGAGCAACGGCTAGGAGAATTAAGACTACTGGAATTAAATTATCTGCAAAGAAAACCTGTCCGAAGTTAATTGGCGAGGAGGCTAAGAATTGCTTAATTTCCAAAGGTGCAATTACTTGATCTGCACTTGTTCCCAATTGAAAAATAGACTGGGGAATTAAGGTTATTAGCCCTAAAAATAGTAGGGTAATAAGATTAAACGGCAAGGTTAGGGAAGGTGACTCAAAAGTTTTCGCCCACCAAACCCCAAAAGTTCTCAGCATTACAGTAGTTAGGGCAGCAAAGATGATAACTGAGATAGCCCAAGCTAGGTTCCAATTGCCATTTCCTCCACTGCCAAAGGTAGCTAATGCTGCCCCGATCAAGATGCCGTTATAACCATAAATACCATTGCGAATATTATCTTTGTCTAATCTAAGAGCGATCGCTGTTACTGTTGAACTAACTACGCCCAGCAAGCTCATCAATCCCAGCCAAGGGAATTGAATAAACAATGCCAAGAGAATTAGCAAACCACTCAAGGGATTATTGACAAAAATAACCTGTCCGATGCCCCGCAGATTATAGTTAATAAAATCTAAGCTAGGCTGATTTGCCAAAGCTTGATTAAGAGGCTGCATAGTTCCCAAACCAGTCCAAAAGCCAGGCGCGCGATCAACTAATTTTTGGGAATAAGGGATAGTAACCCGTGAGATTATTTCTTGTAATGGTAAAGATCGATTTTTCATCTATCTACCCCAAGTTTTTCAGTTTCCACAGCTCCCTGTTTCGCAAGACGATCGCTAATAGTATCTACTACCCCTTCAAATACCCCTAATGAGTTTTCAGCCAAGGTATTGAGAGTATCCAGTAAGGGATTGATTTCGCAAATTTCCCAGCAACAAACTCTGGGATCTTTGACCAAAGCTGTATTAAGGTCTCGTGCCTCATCTGCCCAAAGACCTCCCGGGACAGGCGTACCAGTTCCCATGCAGATCGTAGAATCCATACTGTCTACATCGAAAGTAACGTAAATTAAATCCACGTCTGCTAGATAATCTAGACATTTTTGGGCAGCAGCTTGTGCGCCGATGGTTCGTACTTCCTCGGTAGTAATAATTGGAATTTGATATTGCTCGATTAAGCCGTTTTCCGCCTCTTCTGTATCTCGCACGGAGACATAAATTAAATCGTTAATATCTACATTTGCTTTACCTTCTACACCTAAGGCTTTGCACTTTTCCCAAAGTTGCTTAGTCTCTTGATCTAGTTGGTTAATTTGCATATCTAAATTATCCTTGCCCGTTGCTACCCCCATCGGCATCCCGTGCATATTTCCCGAAGGGGTTGTATAAGGAGAATGGATATCGGCATGGGCATCGATCCAGACTACTCCCAAACGGCGATCGGGAAAGGCTTTTTTTATCCCTGCGATCGTGCCTGCTGCGGTGGAATGATCTCCTCCTAGCACCAAGGGAAACAAGTCATCTTGTAAAGTAGATGCCACAAGATTGGTAGTACGCTCAAAGACTTTATAAATAGCGTCAATATATTTGGCATGAGGATATATTTTTGAATCTTGTAAAGCCTTGTTTTCATTTTGGACGCT
Source organism: uncultured Xenococcaceae cyanobacterium (assembly GCA_937996665.1). Taxonomy (GTDB): domain Bacteria; phylum Cyanobacteriota; class Cyanobacteriia; order Cyanobacteriales; family Xenococcaceae; genus Hyella. The sequence goes on from CALKUU010000222.1 coordinate 19,046, forward strand.
ACGGTTATCTAGGCTAACGATCCCATTTTCGGCTCGCATTCGAGCAGTTTGTTTAGCGATCGCCGCTTCTTTTAGAAATTCAATTCCTTGGGATGCTCCTCTTTTTCCCGCACCAAGATCCGAATCCACTTCAATTAAAGCGATTGAAGATACTTCAGCTACTTTGGCGTATTGCAGTAAAATTTTCTTAAAGCTACGAAGCGCAGCAATGCTAATTTTTAGCTCAGATCCTTCCTGTTGAGTGGCAATAAATTCTTCAAAATCAATTTCGCCGTTACCATCCTTATCTGCTTTTTGGATGGCTTTAGTAATTTCTATATCCTCAGCATCGGGGTTTAAGCAGCGAATTATTTGGGTAAACTCTGCAAAATCAAGATGCCCACTGCGATCAACATCAATCAGATTAAAAATTTCTCGTAAGTCAGCAACGAGATCAATATCCTGACGCTGAGACATCCATTCAATAAAGCTGTTTCTCGTAACCTGATCTTCAGTGCTAATTCTCCCTAAAAGTTTTTGCCTGTCCTGAGGAGATATGCTTTTTCCCAAAACTTCTAAAGCTTCAATAATTTCACTACGGGTTAATATCCCATCGCCATCAGCATCAAAGACTTGATAGATGCGATCAAATTCAGCCAAATTAGTATTGGCAACATCAATTAAACCTGCCATGTTAATTGTAGGACTCGCTATTTATTTATGAGTTATTAAAAATGGTCTAGACAAAATATTATCTTGTTACGATCTTTTTTAAGATTAAAGTTGTTATCGATTAATTTTTTTTAAAATATATTTAGTTAACAAACTTTAGAAGAAAAGCAGCTCAAATCGAGAAAATATTACAGATATATAGCTACTAAAATGAATGGTTTTAGATGCTTTCTGGGAACGAAACTTGTTCTCATTATGTTTACCAAAGTCTTTCTAACTTAGGCTTTTCAACATCATCTAAGGGTTAAGGACTATCTTTATTTGTCAAACAAGTTTATCGCTATTGGTCAACAGAGGAAGCTAAATAAACTCGCTTGTTTTTTTTGCAAAAGTCCTCAGACGAATATTTAAGCAAAAAACTCAAGCAGCTCATCTAAGTCCAAATCAAGAACAAAATTAGAGCTGCCTAGATCGAATTAATCATTTTATTAATTCGATCTGTTTTTTTGGTCAATTATTTACTATTTACAGATAGTACGGGAGAAAGAAAGCCAACGAGCATAGCGTCCTTTAGGCGTTGGATGAATTTCGACTCGGCACTTTTAAGTGCCTGAGAAGATTGTATAATATAGGTATCTACAGGTTGAAACACCGTCGCGTATCGTGAAAATTTCGGATGAAACAAGCCGACACTTTTGAGGGAAAAATAATTAGATGGTAGGGTAACGAAAACCTCGTAAAACATAGTGCAGTAATCGATTTAAGTCGGTGAATGAGTTAGTCAGCAAATCGCTGTAAACA
>CALKUU010000223.1 GCA_937996665.1 uncultured Xenococcaceae cyanobacterium
GTTAAAAGCGAAGTAGTAGATCCCCAAAGCTTCAATACTTAAAAACTTACCGACAATTAGATAATCTAGATTATTCCGTAACGTTTTCAGCAGCTCTACACCTAAAACGCTTCGCCCAAAACGAATTAATTCTCCCCAATGCTGATTATTAAACTGCCACTTAGGTCGCCATTTATGATTTTTAAGCATCATTATTACCCAAATTGGAGCCACAATAATCTTGGGCAAAACCACAGCCCATAATCCAAATCCAGCGATCGCAAAAATCAACGAAAGAATATTATCGGAAGAAATTTGCAGCACTTGGACTAAAGCAATAATTTGAAAACGATTTTCTCGTTTGAGTAAAGATGCTTGCACCAAACCATGAGGCAAAAGTAATAGCCCAAAACCCATTGCACAAATCGGTAACACGAGTTCTGGAGCTTGATAAATTTGGGCGATCGCAAATCCTGCCAAACACTGAATAAAAAATAAACCTGTAAACATAATCCAATTTAGCCAGTAAGCCGATTGGGCTAAACCTTCAAGTTCTTCTTCTTTAGCCTGGATTAGTTTGACTGCTACGCCATTGCGAGTAAAAACTTTGACAAATTCATTAGTCGCCAAAATCATTGCTACCAGACCGTAATCATACTGGGTCAGAAATCTTGCCAGAATAATTGTGGTTACAAGTCTAGTTACACGATTAACACCACCAGAAAGACCTAACCAGCCTAGGTTGCGAACAAAAGAGCTTTTATCATCTTGTTTTCGCCCAAAAAGTGACTTGAGTTTTTTCACTAGAGCAATTCCTTTAATAACATGTCCCAGCTATCGAGAAAGGGTTCCCAGCTATTAGCTACAGAAGCACGAGCAATTTGACCCCAAGTTGATAAATCTTGCTCTTTTAAAGAGGTGATTGTCGCGGCTAATTGTTCACAATCATCAGGAGGAAAAAGTAAGCCACAGCCTTCTACATGTTCTGGAAAACAGTCGATATCTGTCGCAATTAGAGGTTTTGCTGCTGCTTTTATTTCTAAGCAAACTGTGCCGCCTGGTTCCCAACGAGAGGGAACAATTACCGCATCACATTGGGCTAGAAAGCCTGGGACATCTTTAACCGCACCAACCATGTTTACTTGAGGTAAATCTTCTGCTAACTCCGCTAGTTCTTCTGCATCAAAGCCGTAGCCACCCAGTCTTAAACAAAATTCTTCGGCAGGGAGATGAGCCATTGCTTTTAGTAATAGATCAAATCCTTTTTGGCGAGCAAAGCGACCATAAGCACCAAGAACAAAAGGTTTCCCTGGTGGCTTGGGACTAATACTCAATAAGTCTTCTAGCTTAGTGCTGCCACTTGTAGATAAAGGAATAACTCGTAAGTTATTTTCTGCAACTAACTGCTGTTTGATCATCCATTGCTTTTGACCGCGAGCAACACCCAAAACGCAATCTACAATGCGATAATTCAACTTCAGCATCCAGCGGAAGCGAAACAAAGAAGGAACTTGATTTTGTTCAAAGCCCTCACAGTAATGATGCTCAACCAAAACAATTTTGCTTCTTAATTTTAGTTTGAGCTTGATTAAGGTCAGAATAGTTTGCCAGTTCGAAGCATAGTGAAAGACAATTACCTCGGGTTTTTGAGGAGAAATTGTTTTGAGAACAGAGGTTAATTCTTCTAAACGACATACATGAAAGTTATATGTATCTTTTAGTCGAGAAGCCATTAAACTTTTGACATATAAATTAGACCCTCCGACTAGTTCATCTCCAATTAAATGTATTATATTTGGTTTCATTACTTTATCTTTTTGTTGTGGTGAACTTATAGCTTTGCTATAAATAATCTGACAGCTTCAACAGCTTTAATATTGAATTTTTTTGTAGTAAGAATTTGTAAATATCAGGTGTGTTGAGGAGAGATTGAAAATTACTAAAATCCCGGATTTTTAAGAATAAATTTTCCTAAAACTATTGTTCCCGTAATAATCGCGTTTACAACAAAAGAATAGTTTTTGAATATAACTATTCTTGGTTGCTAATTTGATGTGATAAACACAAAGGAATAAAGTGATCTTTGATTTTTTGTTCTTGGTCGTAGTTAGCAAAGTGACTTCTAATTGCGTTCCATTCTCCAGACCAGTTTAAGTGGTTTATTTTTTCTTCTTCTAATGGTATTTCTGGGTGACGCGCATAAAAAATTGCATCCGTTAGATCTTTGTATAGACCTTCAAAAAAATAATCTCGATTTTGTCGCCAAAAATAATCATTTTGCCAAATTTCAGGATTATTGTACTGGAATCTAGATTGCCGTTCCCGATTGTATAATTCTTCGTTAAATGATCTCGGATTATATCGATAACGAGGATATCTATCCCGATAGTTTCTAGCCCTTCTAACTTTTTTGACTCCTAAAAAATAATAGTGATTACGACTTTTTTCTTGACAGGTTTCGTAAAGTACAAAATTTACTACCTCATTGATTGCCGCTTTTTCTCTTCTGTATAAGGTGTCATATAATTCTATTTCTCTGCCTCTTAATTCTGGTCTGAGGTAACGAAAAAAATGTTCAGTCCAATGATCAGTTACTTTTAGTTCTTCGGTTGTTAGATCTCGTGGTTGTGTTAGTGGAATTGATTTTGCCTTTTGAGAAAAGGTAAGAGTAAAAAAATAGCAAAGTAAAAATAACCAGATAATTGGTTTTTTATAGGACATTAATTTTAAAAATATTGTCGTAAATTTTGTGATACTTGTGTTTACAAGCTCCAGTCTTTTTCTAAAATCTCTAAGGAATTGAGTTAAGGCAATTAGTTTGAGTAGAGAAAGATTTTAAATCTATTCTAGTAAGTACTAAAAACAAGTCAACGTGAATTTTACTGAGAATACGCAGGTATTTTTTTGAATACTTGGACATAGTTTTGAGATTAATTTTATTCTCTAAAAATTCTGAGAATTAGAATTTTAGCTGTTAATCTTGCCTATATTTATTGATAAGTATTTTATTTCATGGCATTAGCATTAGAGTTTTGACTCTAAGAACTTTTATGATGATGGTTGGGACAAAATAGCAATTATCTTCTTGCGTGATAACAGTTAGGATAACTAGAAGTATCAGTTATTGAATTGCTCCCAGGAAAATTACCGTGAATGTATTGTTGAATTTAAAAACTGATATTCAAAAAAATTTAATTTTTTTGTTTGCTGCAGGTTTATTTTTTTGGATTAGTATCACTTTACTTTTACCAACTTTGCCAGCCTATATCCAAGATGTGGGTGGTACGACTCAGGAAGTTGGTTTGGTGATGGGTTGTTTTGCGATTGGATTACTTGCTTCTCGAACTTGGTTGGGAAAGGTAGCGGATCAACGTAGTCGTAAGCTAGTAGTTTTAATTGGCGCATTTGTGGCGGGCACTGCACCTTTGGGCTACATATTTATTCAATCTATTACTGGATTAGCTGCAATTAGAGCTTTTCATGGGATTAGTATTGCTGCTTTTACGATTGGTTTTAGTGCCTTGGTTGTTGATTTTGCTCCCAAAGAGAATCGAGGTCAATTAATTGGGTATATGAATTTGGCTGTACCAGTTGGTATGTCAATTGGTCCAGCATTAGGGGGCTTTTTGCAAGTTAATGCTAGTTATTCTTGGTTGTTTAGTATTTCTGCTGTTTGTGGTTTTACTGCTTTGGTGATTAGTAGTCAGCTTTATGATGTGAAAACTAAACAAATTCAGAATTTTGATAGTCATCATCAAAGTTTGGATAAAGCTCGCAGCTTTGATGAATTAATTCATAGTCCTGCTTTGGTTATTCCTGGAATTGTTTTATTTTTGATTGGATTTGTGTTTGGGGGTTTGGTTGCTTTTTTGCCTCTTTATATTCGGTCGGCTAATTTGGTTTTGAATGCTGGCTTGTTTTATACGGTTATTGCGATCGCTAGTTTTACGGTGCGTATTTTTATTGGGAAAATTTCTGATACTCAAGGTCGAGGCGTGTTGATCTCGGCTAGTCTTATTTTTTATTTTGTCTCAATGTTACTGTTGGCGATCGCTCGTACTCCTGCAATGCTTTTATTAGGCGCTGTAGCCGAAGGAGCGGGTGCAGGAATTCTAATTCCAACCATGTTGGCTTTAATTAGTGATCGTTCTTTTGCTAATGAGCGAGGTAAAGTTTACGCTCTCTGTTTAGGTGGTTTTGATGTTGGTATTGCTATCGCTGGACCTATTTTAGGTTTTTTAACAAGCTATGTTAGTTATCGTGGAGTTTTTGCGATCAATGCGGTTTTAGCGATAATTGCTTTGGTTGTTTTTAGTCTCAAAGGGAATAAAGACATTGCGAGTTCTTGGCGCTTTGCGATCGGCAGACAAAAAGATTTGTATAACCTAGAAGCTTAGGCTGGTGAGTTGTTTGAATGTTGCTTATTACTCTTAATGATCAATGCTTGTTATCTAAGCATTGTGGTTAGGCAGCTATCAAAAAAGAAGGAGAGTTAACATTTTAGTTGTTAACTCTCCTCTGATGATTTTTTAAATTATTGCTAGTTTGCTTAAATAATTTTGGCAACACGCAATCCGAAATATAATCCTAAAGCGATCGCTGTATATAAACCAATAATTAAAGCAAATAGTAAAACGCTACCCATGATATTTTTCCTTGAAAATTAACTATTTATGTAGATGACTTATTTGGCTACTATTGTACCAAAGTGGTTACTAATCTTGATATTTATCTTTTCTCGATCCCTTTATATTGCTTGATTTAGTCATCACTTAAGACATCTCCGAAAGCAAATCCAGGTGCAGCGAGGACAAAAACTGTTGAAGGTAAATCAGTAATTTTTTCTCGCAGATTTTCATAATATTCGAGGTAATTAGACATCGGTGCAGCCATACCTAAAAAGACTAAATCACTATTTCGAGAACTTTGTCGCAGTATATTTTCAAAGGGGCGACCTTTAGCGACAATAATTTGATAATTGACATCGATTCTGAGATTTTCAATGTACTGACGAACATTTTCTGTTGCCGCAGCCGCAGC
>CALKUU010000224.1 GCA_937996665.1 uncultured Xenococcaceae cyanobacterium
CATTACTATCAATAGAGTTAACAACATTGTGGATTTGATTGCTTCTTTGCTCCAGGCTAACCAAACTATTACTGGTTCGCAAAGCCAAACTACTTACTTGATTAGCAATAGACTCAAATTCTTTGGCAACAACCACAAATTGGGTTGGATCTTTTTGTTCTGATGCTCTTGCAGCAACTAGAGATGCATTCATTGCCAATACTTGGGTCATGCTAGAAATCTGATTTTGTTCTTGCAAGAATTGATCTGTAAGACCGACGAACTCCCCTAAAGTTTTCATCTGTTGCACAATCTGGTCTGTTCCGTTCTGCAAAACGCCAATTCCGTTGTTAAGAGTCAAACTAGAATCACGACCTTGATCGACAATTTGTTGTAAGTTTTGCAATGAATTAATCGAATCTTGAGTTTTTTGGGCAGAATCAAGAGCAGAATTCATTACTTTATCTGTCAAAGCTAAGATCTGACGAACTGACTGGGTTTCTTTTTGGGCATAATCAGCTACTTGATTAGTTACACGGTCTAATTGATTAGTTCCTTGGGTGACTCTTTCACTAGCTTTAAAAACCTGTTCGAGAACATCAGCTAGTTCCTCAATTAAACGATTTAAAGTATCGGATACCAAACCTGTAACGCGATCGCTCACGGGGGCTTCTACAGTGAAATCACCTTCTTCGATGGCAGAAACCACATCTAAAATTTGATTGACATCCTGCTGTAAGATTTCACTTTCTTGACGTGTTGCTAATTCTTGAGAAGCTAGTTTTTCAGTTCTAGATTCAACTATCTGTTCTAGATCCTGGTTAAGTCGATTTAGAGACAACTGTGTTCGATTTAAATCCCGAGTATAGGAGCGCAATAGATATAAAACTAACGCCCAACTAAATACCAGAATTACAAAACTAACTCCTCCCAACATTGCCGAACGAGATAGCTTTCTTCCATAAGATTGAATTTGTTCTTCAACAGATCTTTGGATACTAGCCAAAGTAGTCTTAACTCCAGCACTGTAGATTTCTTTTTGCTGGTTATATGATTCACTTAACAAGAGATTCAGCGCCTGTTGCGGTTTTTTTTGGCGAACTAAGTTAAAAGCACGCTCCTCCATCATAATTAGTTTTGCATTGGCAGCATCAGTCTGACCCGCATTTGCTTGATGCTCTGGGGCGATCTCTAAAACTTGATTAATAGCATTATCCAAAGGGGGAACATGCTTTAAATATCTCTCTTCCCATTTAAGGTTACCTGTACTAGCTGCCATCCGAGCAGACATAGTTAGGACTTCATCTAAGTGAACAATTTGTCCACTTAAATCTTGGAGTTTAAAGTTTTTAGTAATTGCAGATTGAAAATTGTTATAAACAGCCCATGTTTTCTTAACAGAAACTCCTACCATCAAAGTACTGACAACAGCTAAAACCGAGAAAAAAGGAATTAAAGTTGAATGGAAACCTTTTTCTTGCTGATTAGACTGATTAAAATTTAAGTTCATAATAGGTAAAAATAGTTAATTATAAATATTGCTACTAATTTAATATTGAGGTTGCCATATTTTTTCAGGAATATCCTCAAGCTTAAATTGATATTCCGAGGATAATTCATCAGCAGCCAAACTCTTTTTCATGCGATCGACTACTAGTCCAATATTTGCCAATTTACCAGCACTTTCATTTAGCCTGATAGCTATTAAATTTGACGGCAATAAATTATTTTTAGCAATATTAAGAGCGCTCTTCGTACAGACAGCAGGAACAATTTCATTTTGGTAATAAAAAATTCCTAACAAAGCTGAGTCGTAAGTAGGTAAGACCAGAATTTGTCTACGCTCAAAAGCAATAATGTCTCGAACAAGCTCAGCCGAAAAAGCTATTTCTGTTGAGTTTGCTGAAGCAATAAAATAGCGATCTTGCAAGGTCAAGCTAGATTTTAGAGGAGGAGAAATCATGTAATTTAAACTTTCCCAATAGCTTGCTGCAAAATTTTTCTAGTTACTGGCTTAGTAATATAATCATTAGCCCCAGCTCTGTTAAGTCCGTAGTTAATCTCCACAGAGGTTTTTTTTGAAGAGCATAAAATTATATATTGTTGACTAAAAGTAGGGTTCTTTCTTATCTTTCTAAGTATTTTAAATCCGTCTTGTCCAGGCATAACAATATCGAGAATCACCGCAGCATAATTCTTTTTTCCAACCTGATCTAATATATTTTCAGCATCCTGGCAATCATCAACTTGATGCCCCATTTCCTGTAACAAGGAAACTAACCAGTGCCTATCAACTCTACTATCATCAACTACTAAGAATTTCATTTAAGATATTATTTTTCCTCAGAAACAACTATTTTTTATTTATTAATTTGGTACTAATTTAGTTAGTGTTGACTTAATATCTGATAAAAACCTGAGCTTATCACCAGGACTAAGTGGTTTGATCAAAAATTCGCATTTTAACCATTTAGCTCTTTGCTGATTCATAATTGTTTTTTCCCCAGTCAGAATAACAATAGGAATCGATTTAAGCTTAGGTTCTACTCGAATATCTCTCATTAATTCAAAACCAGATATTTCAGGCATATTTATATCTATAAAAATAGCTTTAGCATCGGATTCAAGTATTTTGTCGACAGCTTCAAGTGCATTCTCACAGCAAGATGTTTTATAGCCTAGTGCAGTAATAATCTGATTAACTTGCTTTAATAAAATTGGAGAATCGTCAATTAGAAAGACTTCTTGAGCCGAATCAGGAATGAGATTTCCCAGATCAGCATAACGATCTAACTTTTTAGGATTTTTTTCTTCAATGGTCAACAATTTATTTTGAATTAAATTGCTAAAAAGCTGTGAAGTTTTAAGAGTATCCTCACCTAGTTTGTATCGAATTTCTTCTAATGTATTCCCATAGGAGAGTAATGTTCTAATACGTTGTTTGTTTTCCTCTGATACTTTAGACCATTTAGTCGGATCTTCATTTTCTCTGACCGAGCAATCTAGTGAAGGAATAATATCTTTGATGCTTTTCCACTGATTTTTCCGTGATTTGATCGTTTCTAAAAAATCATCTATTTCAAAACCGGAAATTGGCTGCAACCTATCTATTTCTAGATCTTCAACTAGACTTACACTTTTTATATTTTTAAATAAATATTTTTCTGAGTTAACCGTAATATGTAACTGAATAGCTGAGATTATCCGCTCATAATCTATTCTTTCGTTAATAAGAGCTAATTTTTCAAGATATTTTTTAATAGATAAACTATTGTCTTCTCTAGCCCGATTGACTAAGTCATTAATTTTATTCGAGTTCGATGGGCTATTTCGCCTCAGACTAGGTAGATAATTTTGTAGTGAACTTAAAATATTACTAAATTCAATTTTTTGAGAATGACTAAAAACGATTTTCCCTTCAGCAAAAAATAGGTACCATTTTTCTAAGTCGCTCGAATTAACTTCATGCTCAAATTCAGCTTCAATATATCCAGAAAATCTAGGTTTTATGATGCTTTTTGACTGAAGAACGGAAAATAAGGTTTGATCCTCTAAGCTTATTAAGCTCAGTTTCTCACTTCCTAACATAGTTTTTTAAAGATGAGTATTACACCAGAAGCAACATGCTTACACAAAGTAGCAAATATACTTCATAGTAAAAACATTTCTTTTTGATGACATCAGAAAAATTACGGTCTCTTTAATTAGTAAAAGACTGATTGCAACTTCATCATTTTTTGCGACTACTTTAAATTGAGCTAATCTACGTTGGCGGACGGTAATATTTTGCTGAGCTTCTGCGTAAAAATAAGTAATTAGTTTTTGTATTTAATATGAATTTTGCGAGGAAATATTAAAGTAGTAACTCCATTGAGAAAAGAAACGCGATCGCCTAGATATTCCTCAGAGAGCAACTGTTCATAATCAACCCAATCCAGCCCAGCTAAACGTAGAGTTTGATCTTGCGGGTTTAAGAGATCGCTATCTATCGGGAGTTTGGCATTGACGAACATTGTTATCGGTTGATCTAATCAGGAGAAAACCTTCTTAAAGCTTGTTTTCAATCGCCGCAATAACCGTTTCGATCGCTTGCACTCTAGCAAAATACTTATTGTTGGCGGGAATTACCGTCCAAGAGGCATTGGGGGTATTTGTTCTTGCGATCGCTTGATTGACTGCGACATAATATTGACCCCATTTCTCGCGGTTACGCCAATCTTCATCAGTTAGCTTGTATTGCTTAAAAGGATTGTTAGCTCTTGCTTCAAAGCGATTTTTTTGTTCCTCTGGAGAAATATGCAACCAAAATTTAATTAAAACAAAACCTGCTGCGGTGAGCATACCTTCAAACTCATTAATTTCGCCAAAAGATCTCTGCCATTCCTGATCAGTCGCAAAACCTTCGACCCTCTCCACCAGCACCCGACCATACCAACTGCGATCAAAAATCCCAATAGAGCCTTTAGCAGGAAGCTTGCGCCAAAAACGCCACAGATAATGATGACTATATTCTTCTTCGGTGGGTTTGCTAAAAGCAGATACTCGATAGCTACGGGGATCTAAAACATCAGTTAACCTTTTGATTGTTCCGCCTTTTCCCGCAGCATCCCAACCCTCAAAAATAGCCAGGACAGGAATCTGCTTTTGATAAATTTTGAGCTGTAATTTTCTTAGTTTTAGTTGAGCATCACGCAATCTCACTTCGTAATCGGCTTTTTCTAGCCCAGAAGCCAAATCGACTTTAGCAAGATAGTCTGGCTCGGTAATCAATAATTTTTCTTGGGCAGGCAAATTGACAGAGGAAACATTATCTAGAGCTTGCTTTTTAGCCAGAGCAGAAGAGATAACGGCAACTAACTGACTCAAGACTTTAACTCTTGCCCAACGAGAACAATTACCCTCGACTATTGTCCAGGACGCATCACCAGTACTAGTAGAGGTCAACATATCTTCAGCTAAACTACGATATTTCTTGTAGCGTTTTTCTTGCTGCCAATCTTCAGGACGCACTCGCCAAGCAGATAACTCGTCTGCTCCGTATTTCTTGAGACGTTTTTTTAATTCTTTGCGATCAATATGAATCCAAAACTTAGCAATTGTCACCCCAGAATCAACTAATTGTCGCTCAAAAGCATTAATATCCCGAATTGCGATTGGTACTTGTTTTGAATCTAGACGACCAAACAATCGATCTTCTAGGACACGAGTGTACCAACTGTGATAAAAAAGACCGATCTTGCCTTGAGGGGGTAGTTTTTGCCAAAATCGCCATAAAAAAGGATAGCTTTGCTCTTCAGAAGAAGGGGCAAAAATGGGATGAATGACAAACCCTCTGGGATCCATATAGTCAATAATTGTTTTGACTAACTTGCCTTTGCCTGCCGCTGCCCAACCTTCAATGACGACAACTACAGGTAGTTTTTGTTGCCAACAAGCTCTTTGCAGCGATCGCAGCTCTCGCATTAAGTTCTCTATTTGGCTTTTGTAGGCTTCCTTATCAAGACAAAGTTCAAGATCGAGACTTTTTAGCATTAAAGATTCTAATTCTAAAACTACTTACAAAAATATTACTCAAGTAATTTAAATTTAATTCTTGTGATCTTTTTAAATTCTAAAAATATCCAAAAAACAATACTCGGAGCGTTGCCACAATTATAATGCCACTCTAGAATTTGGCTATTGTTGACCAACTTGCGATCTTTCAACTAAACAAGGCAATCTGCGAAACCAACTTGACTTAAAATTCCTACAGAGCGATCGCCTGCTCAATAATATCCGCTGCTCGCTTTTGTCCTCCTGCTTGCTGAATCGACTGTTTTAGCTTGAGTGCATTTTCTTTATAAGAATTATTTTTTAAAACTTGAAGGATGGTTTTTTTGAGCTTGGGAACAGTAATTTGGTTAGGTGCGATCGCTTCACCTGTCCCTGTCCAAACTATCCTAGCCGCAACGGCAGGTTGGTCATTGGTAATTGGAATTGCAACCATCGGTACGCCATTACTTAAGGACTCCAAGGCTGTGTTCATACCTGCATGAGTAATAGTTAGATCGGCTTTTTGTAATAGTTCTAGCTGCGGTGCATAGCCGACAACAATTGTATTGGTTCCCGCTGCCGACTCAGCCAAAGAATTTGGATCTAATCCCCCACCCAAAGCAATTACTAGCTGAACATCAAGATCTTTGCAGGCTGCAATCATACTTTCAAAAATGCTCAGCAAACGATTTTGTAAAGTCCCTAAAGAAGCGTAAATTAGGGGTTGTCCAGTTAGTTGATCATAAGGAAAAGCAGCAGGCTCTCGACTTTGAGGGTTATTAAAAGAACCAGTGAAGTAAAAAGTAGCAGGTAATTTTTGTCTGGGAAATTCAAACTCCTTTGGTTGTTGGCAAATCTGAGCTAGCTGAGAATAAGTTTCATCGATATTCAAGTAGGATTGCAATCCCCATTGCCGTCGATAACTATTGATGGTCTTTAACAAGGGTCGCTTGCCAAATCCCATTGCAAAATAGCCAAAGCGATTGCGGAGAATTCCTCGCCAAGAAGGATCGTAATTCCAATTTGTAACGCAAGGAGGTACGGCAAATTCTTCGTTGAGCATAATTGCTGAACAAACACTAATAAAAGGGATATTACAATATTCTGCTACTGTACCTCCTTCACAAGTAGCTTGATCTACCAATAGTGCCTCAACACCTCTATTTTTAATAATCTCAGGAGCATGATCTAGAATTATTTTGGCTCCCTCGATAATCGATTTAACGGTAAATTGCACAGCACTAAGACCCGTGAGAGAACCTAGCTTGGCAAAAACTTCCTTGGTATAGCCTAAAGGGTATTCCGTTGGAGCGATCGCGCTAAATCCTAATCCTGCTGCTTCAGCTTTTGCTCCAGAATCTTCAATCCCAATTACTGTTACTCGATGACCCCGTTGTT
>CALKUU010000225.1 GCA_937996665.1 uncultured Xenococcaceae cyanobacterium
GCGATCGCTTTTTCCGCAGTCTGGCGATCATAGCCACAATTTCCCATTAAAACCCCGTCATACACTTTTCTGATCTCACTCAAGGTCATCGGTTCACCCAATTCGTGAAACCCAAACCCCAAGCCATCCATAACATGCAGATATCCCAACTTGTAACTGTTGAGTTGCTGGATAATATAGGTGAAACTCTCGCGATAATCGGGTGATCCCATATCGTTAAAGACCCCATTCGGGGCAAGCCTTACTCCCACTCGACCAGCATCCCAAACCGTCAGTACTGCCTCAACAATTTCTTGTAAAAAGCGATAGCGATTAGCAATGCTTCCACCATATTGATCGCTACGTTGATTAGTTTTCGCCTGGAGAAATTGATCGATCAGATAACCGTTAGCACCATGAATTTCCACCCCATCAAACCCTGCTGCCTTGGCATTTGCCGCAGCAGCGCGATATTGCTCAACAACTTGAGTTACTTCCTCTGTGCTTAATGCTCTGGGAGTGACAAAAGGCTCTTTTCCATTGGCTGTATGTGCTTCAGAACCTTCGATTTTAATCGCCGATGGAGCGACAGGAAGTTGATTGTCGATTTGAAAACTAGGGTGAGAGGCTCTACCTGTATGCCATAGTTGCAAAAAGATTACACCCCCTGCTTGGTGAACTGCTTCAACCACATCTTTCCAACCTGCAACCTGTTCTGATGTATAAATTCCAGGACTATTTTGCCAACCATTCCCCTGCGGAGAAATACTAGTAGCTTCGCTAACAATTAGACCAGAGCTAGCTCTTTGAGAATAGTACTTTGCCATTAGCTGATTAGGAATTCTTTCAACCCCAGCCCGCGCACGAGTCAACGGAGCCATCGCAACCCGATTGTTCAGGTTTAAATCACCTATTTTTAAAGAGTTAAGAAGATGGGGTACTTGAGTTTGAGTAGTCATAAAACCTGAATTTAAAAGTTGCTAATTAACAAACGAGCTATTTACGAAAATCGGTAAATTCAAAAACGCTTTTAATCTAACAAAATTTCCCCTATCGTTTAGAGTCCAAACTCACGAAAACTTGACTAGTTGCTGAACTTGATGCGCACGAGTAGGATAAAGTCCAATTTTTTTGTTTCAACTCCATGAATCAAGATTTAAAACCATGTTTAACCTAGTTAAATTAGGCTAGAGATTACATATTACCGTCACAAGCTAACAACTTTGTTCCGAGCTTATCAACCAATACGGCAGGGGTTTGGGGAGGTCGTAATCCTCCCCAATATTTGGGGGCGCGGGGGAAGCATCCCCCGATTTAACTGGATTTTAAGTATTTATAACCAACCCAGCTTAAACTAATCAAAAAAATCACGAATAACGACAAACCAAATCAAACTGACAATAACCACAAGCCTTCAACTGCACATCTGGCTCAATCGGATAATTACCGTCTTCCAACCTTTGCTTTACCTCTTCAGCAAAATTAGCCAACTCTTCGGGGTCAGATTGTCGGCGTGTGCTGATAACTTTTCTTTTACTCAGCGAATAATAAACTGCCCCAACTGATTCATCAGGATATTGTTCAGCGATCGCATCACCATAGAGAGGAATTTGTAAATCTACCGTTGCTTTGCCTACCGAATCCTTAACTCCAGGAGGCACCGAGCCACTACTCTTATAGTCAATTACCTTTAATCCCGAAGCCGTTCGATCCAAGCGATCAATTGTTCCTCTCACCGATAAACCATGCCATTGAGTTGTAAATTTTTCCTCCAGAGCGACAATTTCACTATCCGAGGGCAGAAAATCAGGACTGGAGAGATTGATTGTCAGTAGATCTAATAGCTCCTGTTTTTGGCTAGCCCAAGCAGGAATATCAGGAATATCTAACTCTTGCTCAGCTTTATTAAAAGCTTCTTGGAGTAGATCTTTGACATCCAGATTAGCTAAATCTGTTGCGGTTTTGACTTCTTGCAGACATAGCTCTAAACAACGATGGTAAAGAATCCCTTTGATTTTGCTGTCTAGGGTTAAGCTCGATTCTTCGGCTTCTTTGAGCTTGAGTAAGCGAGAGGCAAACCATTTAAAAGGGCATTGACCAAGTTGAGTTAGCTGCGATGCACTAAAGGTGCGTTGTTGGAAATCTAGGGGAATGTCGATCCGACCGAAGTATTTTTGATTAGTTATGGGATCAGGATCTTTTGATAGGCGATCGCACTCAACTTGCCATTTCTGAAAAGCTGTAGGCAACAAATCATCCTCTATCTTTTGCTCTGTCAGTAGATAAACTCTTCTAGCAGTTTCAATACTGGCGAGATATTCGAGTTCTAGTGGTTGAGCTTGTAGATTGAGTTTTTGCAGATAAGGACTAGGAAAAACTGGTTGGCGATCGATCGCTTGGGGATAAGAAAAAGTTATTTGCTTGGTTGGGATGTGCAACAAGAAATAAAAGGCTAAGGATTCTTTAGTAATAAGTTTGAGAATAGTATTGAGGTTGAGATTATCTATGGCTAACTGCTTGCGATCGCGAAAACCCAAGACCAAATCATCACTGACCGCAGTTGGGAAAATATTCTCTGCCATCCCCAGAACGAAAACATACTCATAGCTGCAACCAAACAAAGACAGAGGCGAATGAAGTTCAACCCCACCTCTCCCTGGCTGAATCGGAATCGTGAGGCTAGTTAACAATTCCTGAGTTTCAGTCAGAAAATCTTGTCTCGTTAATTCTTGACTGGAGCTAAAGAGTAGTTCTTGTAGGGCATCTTGGAATTTATAGTAAGCCACAATTTCTTTCGCCCAAGGACTAGCTTTGTCTTTGATCGAGAAGTGTTCTAAGATTCCTTGGAAAATTGTCAACCACTCTTGATTCTCTGCTTGAGCCGGTAGAGTAAGTACAGAGATATCGACTCCTAAGTTTTGCCAAGCTTCTAGTCTTTGAGGATAGATAAGTCTCGCCTCCTGCCAAATCTCGTTATTCAGTTGTTTCACTAAAGGATGGGCTAATAACTTACTCCCCAATTCAAAAGGTAAGTCTCCAGTCTCGTTAATAGCGGCGATCGCTTCAATTAACATTTCCAGCCAAGCCCCAATCCTCGTATCTAGAAAGGGGATCTCATAAAAAGCTCTAATCGGCAGATCATATTCCCAAGCGACATCCAGCAGAGTTCTCCCATAGAGTTGCTCATCTTTGGTAACTAAAACAATACTCTGTGGCTTAACTCCCTGGCTTAGTAGTAATTTGACCTGGGTTAATACGCCTCTAACTTCTGCATCCAAATTGGCGTAGTGATGCAGCCTCACATTTGAGTTAGGTTCAGAATTATCTTGATCTGTTGGTTCTGTCTGGGGTGCTGAATTGGTTTGAGCTAGATATTGTTGTGATAAGTATCGTTGTGATAAATATTGCCCCAGATGCTTGTCTGTAGTTACCTCTTCACTATTTGCAACCTGCCAACCTTGCTCCACTAACCACTCAATAGTGCTGTGATTGTCTTGAAAAATTGCTCGCTCTTCGTTGGGTAAAACTAATAAACTATTATCTCCAGCGATCGCATCAATAAACGCCAACTGATCACGGTTGGGGGCAAAATAGCCATAAAACAAACAACTCTGAGGCAATTGCGATCTCTCTGGTTCGGCGATCGCTTCACTAGCTAACTGACAGCATTTGGTTGCTTGCCAAAACAATTCACTACGGTCTAGACAATTAATCGCTTTTAATTGTTGCTGATAGTGGATTCCTACTTGAGCCAGTTCTTGAACTCTGACTAGAGAATTTTGGGCTAAGGTCTTTAGATCTGCACCACTACTAATTAACTCCTGAATCGCAGGTGTCCATAATGCGGTTATCCCAGCAACGTCTTGAACCTTTAAGATCTTGGCGATCGCCTTTTGTAATAGTCTCCTAGCCAACAGCGTCGAAGCAATCCGCCAACCGCTTTTCCTCACAATAGTTTCCGCTCTACCTTCAAGCGTTCGATGGGGAGTTTTTAGGCTACGAGCAACTGCTTTTGTCGGTGTATAGACAAAGTTATAGTCATTAGGGTTTAAATCTAGAGAAATTCGCTCAAGAATAATTCTGGACATTGCTGGTTACTGATTTTCGCTCTTACAAAGATTGCAGCTAAACAAAAAGGCGATCGCAACCTAACAAAAAAAACTAAATATTGCTATTAAGTCAAGCTAATTCAGGATTCTTTATATATTAGTACCGCAAAAATCGCTAGTCATAGGATAATAATTATTCATCTATGTACGTGTATCCCTCGATAAATTTTTATTTCGGTTGTCAAGATACAAGCAATTATATTTAAGGAGTAAATATTGGTTACTACAACTTCTTTTAACACGGCTAAATCCGAAGAGATTTTTGCTGCTGCTCAAAAGCTTATGCCTGGTGGAGTTAGCTCTCCTGTCCGTGCTTTTAAATCTGTCGGTGGGCAGCCAGTTGTTTTCGACCGCGTCCAAGGTGCTTATGCATGGGACGTAGATGGTAATAAGTATATTGACTATGTCGGCACCTGGGGGCCTGCGATCTGTGGTCACGCCCATCCTGAGGTTTTGGCAGCACTGCAAGAAGCATTACAAAAAGGGACTAGTTTCGGCGCACCTTGCCTATTAGAAAACGT
>CALKUU010000226.1 GCA_937996665.1 uncultured Xenococcaceae cyanobacterium
TAACCGCCTGCATCGGGAAGACATCCATTTGACCAGACTCTTTACTTGCAAAGAAATCGGCAATACATAAGCGTTTACCCGATCGCTGGCGCGGAAACTCAAAAGAAGTGACTAATTTCTCATGGTCTTGAGGGTCGTAAATATAAAGAGTATTCCCCTCAGCATTACAAGGAAAATAACCATAGATTACTGTTGGGTGCAATAGGTTGTCAGCGATCGCTTTTTCTTTCCATCTCGCTAAAATAGGGTGAACCTTATCCGCTAGGAACTGATCATACTCTTCGCGCGATTGTTCTTTCGGTTTTCTAAATTGCCATTGTCCCACAAACAAAGCTTGCAGATCTAGATAAGGGAAAACTTCCTCTACAGGGATATCTTCAGGATTGAGAATTTTGCTACCCCAAAACGGAGGGGTGGGGCGGTCTATCTCTAGGCTAACTTCCTCAGAGCGACGGGTATCAATCACCAAAGGCTCTGCTGATTTGCTCACCTCATCCACAAAAATCTTATCGCGGTTTTCCCCTTCAAATGGTTGCTGTCCATTTCCGTTACCATTGTCAGAATTATCAACAAGATCAGCCTCATCCAAGAAGCCTTTAAGATCATCCCAATTATCTTCCGCCTTGGCAGGCATCAGCTTATCCATGAAGTGTAAATCTGCAAAAGCATCCTTACCATAGACAACCTTGCCATTATAGGTATTTTGACAATCTTGATTAACAAACTTAGGAGTCAGCGCAGCACCACCCAAAATAACAGGTACAGTTATTCCTTTTTCGTTAAAGACCTCCAAATTATCCTTCATGAAAGCAGTGGATTTGACCAGCAAACCACTCATCGCAATACAGTCAGGATTATGCTCTTCATAAGCTTGAATAATCGCATCTACAGGTTGCTTAATTCCCAGGTTAATTACCTTGTAGCCATTATTAGAAAGAATAATATCAACTAAATTCTTCCCAATATCGTGAACATCACCTTTGACCGTAGCAATAACAAACTTACCTTTACCCTCATCATCGGCTTCTTCCTTATCCATATAGGGTTCCAAGTGGGCAACCGCAGCTTTCATCGTCTGGGCTGACTGCAATACAAAAGGTAGTTGCATTTGCCCCGAACCAAACAATTCACCGACAACTTTCATGCCATCTAATAAGAAGGTGTTGATGATCTGAAGTGGTGGATAGTCTTGTCTGGCTTCTTCGAGGGCTTCATCTAAACCGATTCTTTCCCCATCAATAATATGTTGCTTCAGACGTTCATTAATCGGTAAATTCTGATCGATCGCCTCTGATTTTTTCGCTTTTTTACCAGCAAAAAGAGTGGTTAGTTCTCCTAGGGGGTCATAGGTGCAAGCATCTCCTTGAAATTCACGGTTATCGTAAATGAGGTCATAGCAAATCTTTTGGTGTCCTGCATCGATCTTAGAGAGAGGCAAAATCTTACTAGGATTAACGATCGCCGAATCTAAGCCTACTTGCATACATTCATGTAAAAAGACTGAGTTAAGAACCTGACGCGCAGCCAAATTCAAACCAAAGGAAACGTTAGAGACCCCTAGCAAGATATGACAATCTTTGAGTTCTTCTCTAATTCGTCTAATCGCATCTACTGTAGCTTTGGCATTTTCCCGATCTTCTTCAATCCCTGTGGAAGCTGGCAAAGCGAGGGGGTCAAAAAAGATTTCGTGAGCAGGAATTCCATATTCAATTGCTGCATGATAAGCGCGCTCGGCAATTTCAAATTTCTTATCGGCAGTCCGCCCCATGCCCTCTTCGTCAATCGTCCCGATAACTACACCCGCACCATAAGTTTTAGCTAGCTCCAAGACTTTTAAAAACCGCTCTTCCCCATCTTCGTAGTTAGTGGAGTTGAGAATACACTTACCACCTGCAACCTTAAGCCCAGCCTCCATTTTCGTCCACTCCGTCGAGTCGAGCATCAAAGGCAGGGTAACATTATTAACTAGCCGCGATGCCAGCTCGTGCATATCTTTCTCACCGTCACGACCGACATAGTCGACGTTGACATCAAGAACATGGGCGCCTTCCTTGACTTGGGCTTTACCCATTGCCACTAGACTATCCCAGTCTTCGTCATTAAGCAGAGTACGACATTTTTTCGAACCACTCGCGTTTAATCTTTCACCAATAATTAGGAAAGAATTGTCTTGAGTATAGGGTTGAGTGCTGTAGATTGAGGCTGCACAGGGTTCAAAGGTGGGTTGACGTTCCTTGGGCGTTAAATCTTGAGCAACCTCGGCTAGCTGTTGGATATGGTCATAACGAGTACCACAACAACCGCCAATTATTTGCACTCCCAAATCTTCGACGAAGTGCATCAACGCCATTCGCAACTCTACAGGAGTAAGCTTGTAATAAGCTTGACCCCCAACGTTTTCAGGCAAGCCAGCATTAGGTACACAAGAGACAATAAAAGGTGAATGCTCAGAAAGATGCTTAACATGATCTTTCATCAAGTCGGGGCCAGTAGCGCAGTTTAAACCCAAAATATCAATTGGAAAGGGTTCTAAAATCGCTAAGGCTGATTCCATAGTTGAACCAGAGAGCATTGTTCCCATCTGCTCCATAGTTACTGAAACCATCAGAGGTCGGCGATCGCCTTTCTTGGCAAAGACAGATTCAATCGCATTGAGGGCTGCTTTAATCTGCAACACATCCATGCAAGTCTCCACCAAAAACAAATCTACTCCACCATCAAAGAGGGCTTCGGCTTGTTCTGCGTAGTTACTAAACAGGGTGTCATAGTCGATATGCCCCAGAGTAGGCAATTTGGTTCCAGGCCCCATCGAACCAGCAACGAAACGGGGTTTTTCGGGGGTGGAATATTCGGTAGTGAGTTTTTTGGCTAGCTCGGCTGCGGTTTTATTGAGGTAATAGGTTTGATCAGCTAGATCATATTCGGCTAGGGTGCTTGCTGTCCCCCCAAAGGTGTCAGTCTCGATGATGTCTGCCCCTGCTTCCAAGAAACCTCGATGCACTGTGGCGACGGCTTCGGGTTTGGTATGGACTAAATATTCGTTGCAACCTTCGTATTGTTCACCACCAAAGTCTTCGGCGGTAAGGTTTTGAACTTGGAGGTTGGTACCCATTGCTCCATCAAGGACGAGTACGGGTTTTTCGGGGCTATGTAGACGATCTAAAAAGAGACTGTTCATGGCTAGCGGCTGCTGATCAACAGATTATAAAAATTTACTTAAACTTTATTATATTGGTTT
>CALKUU010000227.1 GCA_937996665.1 uncultured Xenococcaceae cyanobacterium
AGATCAAAATTACTTTGAAATTTCCAATTCAGATGCTGCAAAATATTGAGGTTAAATTGAGCTGTGATTGTCTGACTATCGTTATAAGCTGCTTCTAGAATCGGCTTGGGTTTTTGCAAATCTAGTCCCAGCAGAAAATAATCACCTGGGTTGAGTGAATTGCTAATTAAATCTAGAAAGCGATCGCATTCTTCAGGATTAAAATTGCCAATCGTACTACCCAAAAACAAAATCATTTTCTGCTGCTGCTCAGCTACAGATAAATTAGCCAAACACTGCTCGTAAGTACCAACTTTGCCATCAATAATAATGTTGGAATAATCATCAATTAAGCTCAGGGCACTATCTTTGAGAATGCTGCCACTAATATCGATCGGAACGTAGTGAAGAGAACTATAACAGTGGTTATAGGCATCAAGTAAGTATCTGGTTTTAGTAGAGCTACCACTACCTAATTCGACTAAAGCTAAATCCCCTGTTTGCTTAGCAATCTTGACAGCGTATTCCTGCAAAATTTTGGTCTCGGTTCTGGTCGGATAATATTCTGGCAACAGACAAATCTGCTCGAATAGTTTAGAGCCTAAATCATCGTAAAAGTAGCGAGATGGTATAAATTTACAAGCTTGAGATAAGCCTTCAATCAAATCTTGATTTTGATTCAGGCTAACCGATTTTTCTGCACAGTGTTCGAGGCTAAATCTTACTTGGTCAGGGCTAGATAGGGTCATGTATGCTGACAAATATATGGTCGTGAATTGGTCTGATAATTGATTATTAGCTATTGTAACGTTAGCAAGATAACTATTGAAGATTGCAAAACTACGATCCCTAGTCACAAATCCTCAATATCTACGCTCAAGAAACCATTTTAGTTAAGAGCTAATCTTATTTTTTCTAAATCTTGGATCTTTTTTTTGCTGTCTTGAATCTCTTCATAAAGATGCTGAATCTTTTGCCCATCAACCAAAGGATTAATCTTTTCAAGTTGCTCAGTACAATAGAGTTGATATTTAATACAGGTTACTTGTTCCAGCGAAGCGATCGCCGTTGCAATTCTTTTGTCTGCCCGAAACAGATCTTCTTGAGTTTTCTCGTTCAACGAGAGAAGCTCACTGAGGCTAGACATTTCTGAGTCAAAATCAACACTATGATGATGCAATTGCTCTAAAACTTGATTCTCACTAGCATAATTGCTGTTAGCAGAACGATTTTGTCCAATTTCCTGCTCAATAGTCATAATTTCTTGCCAAAGAAAACGATGTCTAGGCAAACTAAAACAAAGATCTTTGGCTTCTAAACGTTCAATAATATTAGAGCGATGACGAGGACAATGAACATAGATGCGGAGTAATAAAGATTCTGCCTGAGTTAATAATTCCTCTTCAGGACTAGTCGCCACACTAAACTTAGTTTTGTTGGTCTTGTTTTGATTGATGGTAGCAATTCTTTTTTGGTTCACATACAAGTTTTTTTTGCGCCGAAACTCAGGAGCTAATTGAGATTTGAGATTAGCAAAATTATATTGCCTCAGTCGGGCTTCTTCCTGAGATAAAATTTCAGCACAACGAGCTAAATAGTAGTTACGTTGATTAGAATCCTGCAAGCGATTTAATAGCTTGACCATTCCTGTCGCTACTTCTTGCATTTGATCGGCAGCTTTGAGGTTTTTACCAGTGACTAGGTTGTTAATCTGCCAATCTAGCCATAAAGGAGCATCATCTACTGCTTGTTGATAGTTAGCGATCGCTTCAGGGCTAGTTTTGAGAAATTCATCGGCATCTTTGCCCCCTGGCAAGTTCAGTACTCTTAGTTGCACTTGACCAGAATAAATCAGATCTTTAATTTCGGCGATCGCTCTTTCAGTCGCTTTAACCCCTGCCGCATCAGCATCAAAGTTGAGAACTACTTGCTTAGAAGGAACATGGCGCAAGAGTTTTTTGAGTTGAGAATCGGTAAAAGCCGTACCCAAAGAAGCAACTACATTAGTAATGCCAACAACATGCAGCGCAATCACATCAAAATAACCTTCAACCACGATTGCTTTATCGACTCGGGCAATACTTTTTCGAGCTTGATCAAGCCCAAATAGAGTTTTACTTTTATCAAAAAGAGTAGTCTCAGGAGAGTTGAGATATTTAGGTTGATTGGCATCGTTAAGAGTGCGACTACCAAAACCAATCACTCGACTTTGAGTATCTTTGATCGGAATAATTACGCGATCGCGAAAAACATCATAATAGCCATTGCCTTCTTTGCGAGGCTTGACTAAACCAGCTTCGAGCAAAAGATCGACTGAATAACGTTTTTGTTCAACTAAATAACGATAGAGAGTTTCCCAACCGCCAGGAGCATAACCTAACTGAAAATCTTGAATAGTTGCTGCACTCAAACCACGATCTTGCTGAAGATAGTTTAAAGCAATCTCACCTGGTGACTGATGCAAAGCATGATGAAAAAAGTTAGAGGTGACTGCTAAAACTTCGTAGAGTTGCTCACGTAAACTCAGCTGGCGTTGGATTTCTTGTCTTTCTTCTGGTTCGACGGTTTCGACAGGAATTTGATAGCGTCTTGCTAAATCGAGAACCACCTCAGCAAAAGACTGCTTACCTATTTCCATCAAAAACTTAAACGAATTACCCCCAGCACCACAACCAAAGCAGTAGTAGAGTTGCTTATCTTTGGAAACGCTAAAACTGGGGGTTTTTTCGGGATGGAAAGGACATAAACCTAAATAGTCTTTGCCTCTTTTTTTGAGAACCACATAGTCAGAAACAACCTCAACTACGTCAACACCTTGTTTGACAGCTTCGATTGTATCGGGATGAATGCGCGGAAATTGCCCCACTGACTATGCACCTTAATTTCGTCGCTACTCTCTTTAATTATGCTCAATTTTGGATGACAAGAATAAGTAACTAATCTTAGGTTTTCTTTTAAGATAGTCAATCTAGCAATTTTCTAGGAAAAGTGGAGAGTTCGGAATTCGGAGTTCGGAGTTCGCTTGCTCTTTTTATCCCACTTCGATAGGACGAATGGGGGGAATTCGGAGTTTGTCCAATACGGAGTCAAGATAATGCCGACAAATTCATCAAAAGCCATGAACCATTAACCATGAACCATTAACTATTAACTATTAACAATGAACTATGACCTTGTCTATTGACGATTTTCCACCAGCAACGCTAATTTTATACGGACGTCAAAGCTTTAATCTTCGCTATTTCCTCTGTAGTTAAATCTGTGGACTCACCTTTAACCTCTTTATACATTTTGAGATAATCCAGCGCTGATCTGAGCCAACTGACATCCTGATTCATGCCTCTTTGTTGTAGTTCTTGCCATTTTTCTTTGTAGCGGAAACCTTCCCAGGCTCTAACCATGCAGGTGTAAAGATCTAGAGGTTCATAGCGATCAAAGCAATAGCCAGTGCCCACATTATTGATCGGATCATGGTGGGAAACAGTATCTACTAATCCTCCAGTTCTCCGCACAATCGGAACACAGCCATAACGCATCGCTAGGAGTTGACTGATACCACATGGCTCAAACTTGGAAGGCATTAAAAAGACATCGGAACCACTATAAATTTTACGAGCGATCGCATCACTATAAAGAAGCTGCACCGACATTCTGCCTCGATAACGACTAGCGGCTTGCCAAAGTTGAGTTTCTAAACCTTGATCTCCAGTGCCCAAAACAATCAGTTGAGCATCGGTATATGCCATAAACCGATCTAGAATTTGCAGAATTAGACCAATGCCTTTTTGGTCTACCAATCTAGAAACTATGCCGATCAACATCACCTCAGCATTCATTTCTAAGCCTAATTCTTCTTGAAGTGCCAACTTATTAGGGGCGCGCTTTTCAATACTATCTGCACTATAGGTTTGTTTGAGATATTGATCTTGACTCGGATCATACAAATCAGTATCAATTCCGTTAGTAATCCCTCGCATTTTCGGTCCTAGAAAAGAGATTAAACCTTCGATTTTTTCACCATATTCAACTGTCTTAATCTGCTCAGCATAAGTTGGAGAAACAGTACTAACTAAATTGGCATATTGAACTGCCGCTGCCATCGTATTGTGACCTTGCATATACCAAGGGCACCAAGTAATTTTGTCGAGATACCAACGCCAAGGACCTTGATAAGCTAAGTTGTGAATCGTAAAAATAGTAGCAATATCAGAAGACTGATGCATCCAAACAGGAATCATTCCTGTATGCCAATCATGGCAATGGATAATATCTGGCTTCCAGTGATTCCAGCAAAACTCAGCAGCGCCATTCGAAAAAAAAGTAAAACGCCAACCTTCATCTTCACCAGCATAAATACGTTCAGGATCAAAAGCAGGATGACCAAAGAGATAAAGAGGAATATCTGTATCAGGTAAAACGGTCTCGTAGACTGCGAAGTCATTAAACATGGCATAGCCCCACCACACTGGCTCCTTGGGGATATCCATTTTGCTATTTAAAGTTCCGTAGTAGGGCAGAAAAATACGAACATCATGACCCAACTGCCTAAGAACTTTGGGTAATGCACCGACAACATCTCCCATGCCCCCTACTTTAGCGATCGGTGCTGCCTCTGCTGCTACAAATAAAATTCGCATTTTAACTGGTTTTTGCTGGTTATAAGTTTCTATTTTCCTCCGTGATTATATAGGGGATAGAGACTGGTTGGTAAGAATTATTTTTGCGCTCTAATTAGATGATTCAACTAAGCAGTTAATATACAGCAATACAAATAAGGTGTTGCTTGTTACTATTTAGCTAAATTTTATAAAGAAATAAAGACATTTAGAGCAACAGTGATTAATCCTTTCTAGGATAATCAACATATAGATTTTTTTGTAGTACTTACTATACCTTTTAGTATTACGTTTCAATGCGGATCAATTTTTAGGCTGATTTTAGATTTAATTTTTTAAAAGTCAATGATAGATGTTAAACAGCAATTAACAATTAACCAAATCAAAGCTTTATTAGATAGTTACAGCTTTGATACCAATCGATGCAGTATAGAAGTCCTAATTTATGACTGGCTTAAAAATTATCAAATTGAATGGATCTATTTAGCTACGGTTGAAGCACTGTTTTTAGGTCGTTATAAAGTAGTATCGATTAAACAAATTCTCAGCATTTGGGAACGATTAGGTTCGCCAAAAACTCACTTTAGCGGTGATTTTGAAAGGTTTATCGGACGTAATTTACCTAAACATTCCTCTACGAATAGTATTAACAAAACTGATTTTTCAGAGCATCAGGAAGATAATGTTCTGCCAGAAGAACAGATAAGTACTGCTGAAATCATTAAGGATAAGACAAATAATAAAAATATTGATCACAGCAAAAACAATGATCCTGAAAACAGCTCTCAAGCACATTTATTAAATCAACTCATTCAGGACAATTTCCCAACAACCCAAATTTCTCAACCGAATCTCCACAGCCAGCCACAACCGCAGGATGAATTTAATTTTGTCCCAGCAACTTCAATGTTTAAAAATTATCAAGGCATTTTCGAAAAAGATAACTATCTTGCTCCTCATAATGGAATCAAATCATTTTCGCCTAATCCAGACTTTTCTAAGTTTTTTCAAAAGCTCAAGTATTTTGCCGATAACCAATGCTAACCAAGCGATCGCTTGGTTTTGAGAGTACCAAATTCCAATCTTCCAAGACCTAGTGCCCTTATATGCATTACAATCTGTAAAGAAATTATAAGGAAAAGATTAAAGCATGCGTGTTGCAATCGTAGGAGCTGGATTAGCAGGCATGGCAACAGCCATCGACTTAGTGGATGCTGGTGCTGAGGTTGAAATATTTGAGTCACGTCCCTTTGTTGGCGGCAAAGTAGGTAGCTGGGTAGATAAAGATGGCAACCATATCGAAATGGGACTGCATGTATTTTTTGGCTGCTACTACAATCTATTTGCTCTCATGGAAAAAGTAGGCGCAATCAAAAATTTACGCCTCAAAGACCATACCCACACTTTTATCAATGAAGGAGGGAGAGTCGGCGAACTAGATTTCCGTTTCATTACAGGCGCGCCATTTAATGGCTTAAAAGCTTTTTTCACTACTTCCCAATTATCGGCAGCAGACAAAATCTTTAACTCCTTAGCTCTAGGCACTAGCCCTATCGTTCGTGGTCTAGTTGATTTTGAAGGAGCAATGAAAACTATCCGCAATCTTGATGCGATTAGTTTTGCTGATTGGTTTCGCTCCCATGGAGGCAACAACAGCAGTCTCAGAAGAATGTGGGATCCGATCGCCTATGCTTTAGGCTTTATCAACACAGAAAATATTTCGGCTCGCTGTATGCTGACAATTTTCCAGTTTTTTGCAACCAAAACTGAAGCTTCTGTACTGAGAATGCTAGAAGGCTCACCCCAAGATTATCTCCACAACCCCATTGTCAAATATTTAGAAGATAGAGGGGTTAAAATTCATACTCGCAGACGAGTTCGTGAAATTCTATTCGAGGGAGAGGATCAAACCAAAGTTACAGGCATTGTCGTTGCTGATGGTGAAAGCGAGTCAACTATTAAAGCTGACGCTTATGTTTGTGCTTGTGATGTACCTGGAATTCAAAAAGTAATTCCCGAGGCTTGGCGCCAATGGTCTGAGTTTGACAATATTTATAAACTAGATGCGGTTCCTGTCGCCACAGTTCAGCTACGCTTTGATGGCTGGGTTACCGAACTAAATGATCCAGAGAAAAGAACCCAATTAAAACAAGCAGAAGGAATTGATAATTTACTCTATACACCTGATGCTGATTTTTCTTGTTTTGCTGATTTAGCTTTAGCTAGTCCTGGCAGCTTTTATAAGCAGGGAGAAGGTTCACTCATGCAACTCGTATTAACTCCTGGTGATCCTTTTATTAAAGAAAACAATGAAGCGATCGCTCATCATGTTTTAGATCAGGTGCATAAGTTATTTCCTTCCTCAAAAGATTTAAATATGACTTGGTATAGTGTAGTCAAACTCGCTCAATCTCTCTATCGAGAAGCTCCTGGAATGGATCCTTATCGTCCTAATCAAAAAACTCCTGTTGCTAATTTCTTTTTAGCAGGTAGCTACACGCAACAAGACTATATAGATAGTATGGAAGGAGCTACTTTATCCGGCAAACAAGCAGCAAAAGCTATTCTTGAATGTGCAGAAGAAATCAAAGCATTAACAAACTAATTAAGCTATTTTTCATCTAAATTGCCGATTAAAAATTAGCTTTTTATAAAGATACAAAGAAAATTATCTAACATATTTTCTCTCAATTAAGTTACCAATAATCTGTGTACATCGCTAAAATTTAAACCCTTAAAAAAATGTCAGATTGGCTAGAACATACTGTCCAAGTAGAAGTAGAAGTCCCCATAGAGGAAGCATGGGGTCTATGGTCTGATTTAGAGCAAATGCCGATCTGGATGAAGTGGATTGACTCTGTAAAAATTCTCGAAGATAATCCCGAATTATCTCGGTGGAAACTTGCTAGCGGAGCGTTTAATTTCTCTTGGTTATCGAGGATTGTTAATTTAGTCCCTGAAAACATTATCCAGTGGGAATCAGTCGATGGTTTACCAAACAAAGGAGCAATTAGATTTTATGATCGCAAAGGCAAAAGTATTGTCAAACTCTCTGTTGCCTATGCTATTCCTGGAGTTTTAGGTAAAGTGATGGACGACCTCTTTCTAGGTAAAATTGTTGAATCTACTATTCAAGCAGATATGGAAAGATTTCGTGATTATGCACTTAAAAAAAGCCAAAGCTAATAGTAATTAAGAAACTAGACATTTCCAAAAACACTCTATTTTAATAATTTACTTTTGTCTGACAAAATTCGATTAATAATTAGCTCAAAACTTTGACGACAATTTCACGATATTGTGTGATTATACTTACATTATTAATAACTATATTAAATTTTTATGAAATATTATTCACCAGACCAGCAAGTTATTACCGAAACTCATAGTCAAGGTGCAGTTTTGGATTTATCAATAGTTGTCCCTATCTATAATGAAGCAGAGAGCTTACCATCTCTAGTTAGCGCGATCGCCAATGCAGTTCGCGAAACAAACCTAGACTATGAAATCATTTGTGTTGATGATGGTTCTAGTGATGGCTCAACTCAAATCCTCATGAATATTGCTGAGCAGCGCAATGATTTAAAAGCAATTATTCTGCGTCGCAATTATGGACAAACTCCAGCAATGGCAGCAGGTTTTGAATGTGCGATCGGGAAAGTGATTATCTCTTTAGATGGTGATTTGCAAAATGATCCTGCTGATATACCTATCTTGTTAGCCAAACTTGACGAAGGATATGACGTGGTCAGTGGTTGGCGCCAAAAAAGACAAGACGCTGCTTTAACAAGACTCTTACCCTCAAAAATTGCCAATTGGTTAATCGGGAGAGTTACAGGAGTTCAAATTCATGACTATGGTTGTTCTTTAAAAGCTTATCGAGCCGAGCTTTTAGCAGATATGAACCTTTACGGAGAATTGCACCGCTTTCTACCTGCTTTGGCTTTTATTGAAGGAGCAAGAATTACGGAGATTCCAGTGCGCCACCATGCCCGTCAATTTGGTCAAAGCAAATATGGCTTAGGTCGCACCTTTAGAGTTGTAATGGACTTGTTCACGATTTTCTTCATGAAAAAGTTTTTGACTCGTCCGATGCATGTTTTTGGCTCTTGGGGAATGTTTTCTTTTGCCTCTGGTATTGCCGTAGGAATTTATTTAACCTTAGTTAAATTTATTTTTCAACAAGATATTGGTTCCAGACCTTTGCTAATTTTGGCAGTCTTACTAGTCGTAACAGGAATTCAATTATTCTGTTTCGGTTTAATTAGTGAATTACTAATGCGTACCTACCACGAATCCCAAAGAAGACCAATTTATCGAATTAGAGATATTTATGGTCGTCGCTAGATTCTGAGACTAAAGATTAGCAATCATTTTGCCGAGATCACCTGAGATTAATTTCCCAGAAAATCTCCTGTTAATCCAGTTTAATCAGAATTACTAAATTATCGGATATTTTAGATATCCAAAAAAAGACACTTGCTTAATAACAAGTGTCTTTTTTTGTAAGCATTATAAAAAGTTTTAACTTGTCAGCTATATAACGTTTAGCTATAAAGCGTTTGTACCCATTCCCACTCTTTTTGCAAACCTTCAGCCAAAGAAACTTGAGGATTGTAACCTAAGATCTTTTTCGCTTTATTAACATCTGCACTGGTATGACGAGCATCTCCTCTAGCCTTGCCAATAAACTCTTTTTTAAGAGGTTGACCAATTACTTTTTCCATAGTTGCCAAAACATCCATCAAGACAGCGCGACTACCACCACCAATGTTAAATACTTCGCCGATTGCTTCTGGAACCGAACCAGCAGCTAAATTAGCAGCAACAGCATCACTTACAAAAGTGAAGTCTCTTGTTTGTTGTCCATCTCCATAAATAGAAATGGTCTCATCTTTAATAGACGCTTTAAAAAATTTATGAAATGCCATATCAGGTCTTTGTCTGGGACCATAAACCGTAAAGTAGCGTAGAGCAGTTACGGGTACATTAAAGTTTTGTTGATATAACCAACACATTCTTTCTGCTGCTAGTTTAGTTATCCCATAAGGAGAAACTGGCTGAGGGCAGATGGTTTCTGGAGTAGGCATAGTCTCAGCGTTACCATACACTGACGACGTAGAAGCATAAACAATCCTTTGCAGACTAGGGGTTTCTTTCGCCGCTTCGAGAATAATTTGGGTCGCGTTGATATTTCTTTCTGTGTAGCTACGAAAACCGTCTCCCCAACTAGCTCTAACTCCTGCTTGAGCAGCCTGATGATAGACAACTCCAACACCTTTAAGTAGTTCTTGCCAATCTAATTTCTGAATATCATCTTCAATTAAGGTGAAATTATCATATTTTTTGAGATTAGCAATATTGGCTCTTTTCAGATTTTGATCGTAATAGTCATTGACTTGATCGACCCCAATTACGCGATCGCCCTGCTTGAGAATTGTTTCCGCCAGATTCGAACCAATAAAACCAGCAGCGCCAGTAACTATATGAGTATTCATAAAATATTAAAATGATTGATTTATTGAATTGTTAACTTTTTTGCGTCTCCATTATATTCAATACTTCGGACAGTTTTGCAGACAAAGACCAAAACCATTAATTTTTCGTTGACATTAAAAGGCTAAATTTCTTCGTTTGTCGTTCGAAATTTAAATATGTCCAAACTGCGGCGCTGTTACCTTCCTAAGGTTAATTCTTCTTTACGTCCCAGCAGTCCTTGAGGTCGCCAAACCATTAAAATCATGAGAATAAGACCAATCACCATGACTCTAAAAGCTCCTTGCCTAGAACTATCAAATTCGTAGAAAATCGGAAAATAAGTAGCCAGCCACATAATCAGTTTAGGCAAATACAAACGAGTTAGGGCGTCATAAGTCCAAAAAATAATTACGCCTAGTAGAGTGCCAGCATTACTTCCTGCCCCCCCTAAAACAACCATTGTCCAAACATTAAAAGTCATTAAAGGTTGAAAATTATTAGGATAGATAGTAGTTAATTGCCAAGCATAAAATGAACCTGCAATTCCAGCGATCGCTCCACCCAGCATAAATGCTTGTAATTTGTACCCAAAAACATTTTTTCCTAAAGCTCTAGGAATTTCTTCATCCTCTCGAATCGCTTTTAGAACTCTGCCCCAAGGTGATTTAACTAGTAGCTGCAAGCCCCAGTAAATAACTGCTAGCGTAACTAAAACCAGCAACATTAAACTAACTTTGTAGTTATAGTTCGATAATGCCAAGCAACCATTAATATAAACTAGTAAAATTATCCCCAATCCAAAGACCCCCCAGATAAACAAACTTAGTTTACTTGTGGGTTGATAACTTTTTTTCTTGATTTTTTGACCTTCTTGCAATTGCCGTTTCACATATCTGAACAATTGCCACACAGACCAAATACCCAAACCAGTTAAAATCGCATAATTAAAAACATTTCCAATAGCATTTGGTTGATAACTATCTAGAGGTAAAGGAAAACGCTGAACGCCAAAAGAACCTCTTGTAATTTGTTCCTCATTTAAGGCAATCAAACGAATCATTTCAGAAACGCCAATTGTCACGATCGCTAAATAGTCTTCTCGTAAACGTAAAGTCGATAAACCAATTAAAAATCCGAGTAAAGAAGCTAAGATAGCCCCGGCTAACACCGCAAACACCAGGGGAACTCCTTGAGAGCTAAGCAAAACTGTTGTGTATGCACCAACAGTCAAAAACGCAACATGTCCAAAATTAATGAGACCAGTAAAACCCCACTGCAAATTTAATCCCAAGGCAAAAATAGAAAATAAACCAACTGAAGTCGTTAAAAAGACCAGGTAGCCAACCATAAAAATTTATTGCTGATAGAAGTTTTTCTATTGAAACAGATTTTGAGCTAATTCAGGAATTGTGTAAGTCATAACCCTTAGGATTCAATAACGATCTAACTCCGAACTCCTAATTTCGAACTCCTAAATTTAGTTTGCTTCCAAAGGAGCCATTGTTAACCCTGCCCTTTTAAGCTGTAAATGATATAACTCAGCTTGTTCTTGAGGTCCAATCCAAACTATAGCCTGACCTTCTTTATCTACTTGCGCAGTCAAAGACCAAGCTTGATCTCCATTCATCCCAGGAATATACTTCATAAGACAATCAGCAACATGCTGAAAGGTATTAAAATCATCGTCAAGAACAATTATCTTGAAATTCGGATAAGGTTGTTGAACCGTTTTGCTAACTTTTTCTTTAACGACTGTGGGACTTGGTGCCATAATTCAATTGACTGAGAACCAATCTTTCTCAGCTACTTTCTTCTATAGTTTGCTATCTTTCACTCAATAGTTTAGCTAGATTTATTTTTTTCTCCAACATTGTCGTCATCTTAGAAAATATGGACTTATCTATTGGTTGGCTGTACCCAAATTTAATGAGCACTTATGGCGATCGCGGTAACGTTATCTGTTTGCAACGCCGAAGCCAATGGAGAGATATTAACGTCGAAATTATTCCCTTAGACCGAGAAACCAATCCTGAAGTTTTTGGCAAAGTTGACATTATTGTCGGTGGAGGCGCTCAAGATCGCCAACAAGAAATTGTCATGCGCGATTTACAAGGAGAAAAATCAACAGCCTTGCATCAAGCTTTAAGCAAAGGAACACCAGGGGTTTTTACCTGTGGTTCTCCTCAACTACTCGGACATTATTATGAGCCAGCTCAAGGAAAAAGAATTGAAGGCTTAGGCTTACTAGACATGGTTAGTAAACATCCTGGCATAGATGCCAAGAGATGCATTGGCAATGTTGTTTTTGAAATTACCGCAACACCTTTAGCCCAAGAATTAACAGAAATTTGGGGAGACAAACCATTAGTCATTGGGTTTGAGAACCATGGAGGTAGAACTTATTTAGATGGAGTTCAAGCCTTAGGAAAAGTAATTAAAGGTTATGGCAACAATGGTGAAGATGGGATGGAAGGAGCTTTTTTTCATAATGCGATCGCCACCTATTCTCATGGGCCCTTGTTAGCCAAAAATCCTTTTATCTCTGATTGGTTAATTAAAAAAGCTTTACACAATAAATATCAACAGCCCATTAGCTTGCAAAAATTAGATGATTCTCTCGCAATTGCAGCCCGCAAGACGATGTTGCAACGCTTTAAAGATATTGCAAGCTCTTAAGTTTAGTTAATTTTGTTAAGACCTTTAGTTCACAAGCAGTCTGTCTAGTTGCAAGTGCGTGCAATGCAATGCAAATTGCATTAATATAAGCAATTAAGTGTTGCAATTAAATATTGCAAGAAAAAATATCAGCAGAAATTGCATTCCCAATCATGACTGGACAAGTATTAGATCGTAATCCGGCTGGG
Source organism: uncultured Xenococcaceae cyanobacterium (assembly GCA_937996665.1). GTDB lineage: Bacteria > Cyanobacteriota > Cyanobacteriia > Cyanobacteriales > Xenococcaceae > Hyella. The sequence continues at coordinate 12,938 of CALKUU010000227.1, forward strand.
TTTCTCATTTTAATTATTCCAGTTGCTTTCGCAATTGTGGTTATTTGCCAACTGTGGCCAGTATTACTAGCATTAGCAACTCTGATTGTGAGCTGGAAATTCTGGGAAGATCATCAGTGGCGCAAATGGTGCGCCGACATTAATCCTTATTTCAATAATTTGGTTAAGGAAAGTCGTGGTTATTTAACGCCAATCGATTTATCGGTACATGCCAATATCACCGCAAAAGCAGCTAAAGCATTTTTAGCGAGAAAATCGGCAGAATACGGCACCGAACCACAACAACTTAGAGACAAAGGATTAGTTTATTATTTTCCTACTGCAAGTGCTTTAGGTCGTATTTTTGATGACAGTGATCCCTATTCAGACTTAGAACCAGAATCAGGAATTACCGCTAAAGAATTAGGACGTATCTTTGATGAGAGCGATCCCAGCAAATCTTTAGTCGGCTCCCCCAATGACGCCAACTCTTCTCAAGCTATTCTCAACTCTTCAGACTCAAAAGCTACAAACACTGTATCTTTTAAAGAAATTACTCAACTTGCTAAGCAAAATATTGCTCACGCTTCAGATTCCAGCCAAGCTGTTGCCATTAAGTTAAATCAAGCAGATTTAGCAAAACGTCTTGATGTTAATTCAAGTACAGTAGGTCGACAAAAAAATAAGTCAGAATCTGATTTTGCAATGTGGTCTCAAAGTAGAGATCCTGAAGGAACAGTTTGGAAATATCTTGAACAATCAAATGAGTTTGTCTCAGTTGATTCTTAAACTCAACCAATTTATCCAACAGACTAGCAATGAAGCTCTATCATGAGTTTAGCTAGTCTTTTTTTTTACTTTGCAATAGGTTTTCAAATTTTGAAATATAAATAAAATGAACCACAACAATGAAGTACAAAGCCATAATCAAACCTGGCAGTGGTCAGAAACAAATGGCTTAAAGTATTTAGTTTGCGATTTGCTCAAAGAATGGAAACATGGTTTTTTTGGCAAATTTCATTACCCTAATCTTCCAGAAGAATTAGTTGCTGCTTTAGAGCCACAGGCATCAGTCTATCGAGTTAAACAAGTTCATGGAAATTCTGTCCTCAATACTCACAACATCGAACCTTTAGTAAAAAGCTCGGATCATGATTTTGCGGAAGCAGACGGAATAATAACACAAGATTTCCATCAAAGCGTTTGGGTAGCTAGCGCAGATTGTAATCCAATTCTCATTGGCGATCGCCAAACTGGTAAAGTCGCAGCACTCCATGCAGGGTGGAGAGGAACAGCCCAAAAAATCATTCCTCAAGCGATCGCTTTATTGCAGTCAGCAGGCAGTAATTTAGCTGATTTAAGAGTTGCAATCGGACCAGCCATAGGAGGAGAAGTTTATCAAGTTGGCTTAAAAGTTGCAGCAGAAGTAGGCAGAAGTATTATTAAAAATCCAGAACTAGATGACGAGTCTGTAATTAAACAAATATTAGAGATCGATAATTCGCCCCTGTTGCCAGATGATAATCAAGATAGATTGAAATTAGATGTCAGAAGAGTTAATCAAATTCAAATTTTGAACTTAGGTGTAAGTAATTCTCAAATTGCGATCGCACCTTTTTGCACATACCAGCAACCCGAATACTTTTTTTCTTATCGCCGAACTAAAGAAAAAAAAGTCCAGTGGTCAGGAATTGTTAGTTAGAACAATCAACCAAATATTAAAGTCACAAGTTTCTGTTTAACTAACTTTGTGCAACTTCAATCGATAAAGGTATAAAGCGACAGGCTTATTAAACGCCTTGAAATAATCGGGATCCTGAGGAGAAAGATAAATAGCAGTAATTTGTCTAGCTTCAATTTGATCAGGTGTCATTAAATGGTAATCGGAAGTTGTCTCAACTTCATTTAGATAGATAGAATTTGGTGATTTAAAAATCTGATTAGCAATTTCTGAAGTAAGAAAACGATTGGGAGCAGGCTGTTCACTCGCTCGACCTGTGACGTTAGAAGTTAATTGACGATCATCAGATAAAAAAGTAATTTGCTTATTAGGATTTGTCGAATCTACCTTCACAGCGACAACTTGATCATCACCTAAATAAGTCTTCGCAATATTAGTTCCGTTATATAACCTGTCAGCTACTATTCGCTTTGCGGCTTGTTTATCTCTCCAGATATCTGCTTGCCCAATTTTATTAGCAGTTAACTGCTGCTCAAATCTAAGAAAATTTGTAGTAAATCTGACTCGAAAATCTACCTCCTCGTTAAGATATTGCTGATTATTTTTAAAACCTGGCGATAAAATTTCTGGTGCAAGTGGAGCCACTTGTTCTAGCAAAGTACTAGTGACCTGCCAATCTCCTCTCATCCAGAGTGGATAATACAGATCCCCATTCACTACTTCGACATTTGGTTTCTGGTTCCAATTTGGAAATATATCTAAACGATCTTCAATAGATGCGGCACTAGAGCTACAAGTAAATAACAACCAACTAAAAAAAATCAAAAAAATACGATATAACAAAATACATCTACCACGCACAAATTACAAACACTATCCTCAAGTAAATTTCTCTACAAAGAGAAAATCGACGTTAATTGCTCTCAGTCATTTTAAATTTACAAAAAAATGGTAAGCCCGATTATAAGTCTAATTGTTCCTGTGTTAAATGAAGAAACAGTGATTGGTGATTTTCTAAAACAATTTCAGAATCATGAAAATCTGGAAATAATCATCGTAGATGGTGGGAGTCAAGACAATACCCAGGAAATAGTTAAAGACTTTAGCCAAAAATATAACCAGATTCATTTATTATCGGCTGCCCCAGTTGGCAGAGCCAAACAAATGAATTATGGTGCAATGTCCGCTTCAGGGAAAATTTTGTTATTTCTTCATGCCGATACGATCGTACCTCAAAACTTTTTAGAGATTATCGACAATGTCCTAACCGACAAAAACAATTTATTAGGTGCATTTCAGTTAAGAATTAGCGATTCTTCTCGAACGTTGAGATTAATTGAAAAAATTGCTAACTGGCGATCGCATTGGCTGTCACTTCCCTATGGAGATCAAGGATTATTTCTCACTAAAGCAAACTTTAATTTATTGAATGGCTTTAATGAACTACCAATTTTAGAAGACTTTGACTTAGTAACTAGAGCAAGAAAAAAAGGCAAAGTCGTCATTGTCAAAAAATCCGTATTAACTTCAGCTCGACGTTGGCAAAAAATCGGGATTTTCAAAACCACCTTAATCAACCAAATCATCATCTTAGGATACTACTTAAAAATTTCCCCACATACTCTAGAACGAATCTATGCGCGGAAATATTAGAATTTCCTGAAAAACCAAATAATTTTGATTCACTAACTTTAAATTGTAAACATTGTTTATCTAAATACGCCAGTATAAGCAAAATTATCATCTTTATTTTACAGAATAGACAACAATAACTAAATTATTGAAATTCAGTCCCAAAAAGTCAATTGCAGAATGTAGCATTAATGTAACTAAAACTGATCTGCTATTACCTGGTGGCAATCTAAACGAAATTATATGAATAGTTATATTAATAAAAACGAGAGCAGCTTTAAGCAAAAAGAGCCTCTATTCGATCAATATTTTGGTGTAAGAAAAACCAACAGATCCCAAATCTCGGAACAAACCAACAATATAAATCAAGTCATTGACTCACAAGAAACAAAGTCGACTCAATTGTCATTAATTGACAAAGTTAAAGAGCTAGAGGCAAGTATCGCCAATAAAGAGCTTTCTCAGACTGCAACTAGCCAAAATGCGACAGCAACTCAAAACACTGATTTTAATCAGCAAGCAATTGATCCAATATCTTTACAAAATGCAGTCAGAGCAATAGAAGATAAGGCGCTAAAAGATCTGAGTCAATCTAATTACCCAGACAAAGAAGTTATCAGAACCAACACAAATTCGTGGATTTTTGATCAATCTTTTATAGGTCATTCAAAGGTAAATAGTCAAACTACCAA
>CALKUU010000228.1 GCA_937996665.1 uncultured Xenococcaceae cyanobacterium
CGAACTAGTTGTTGCGATCGCATCTCAAGCATTCGACGTAGTTCTTTAGAATGCTGACGAAAACGGATTGTTTTGGTATCTTGCCCGGTTAATAAATTAATTATTTGTACCAGTAGCAAAATAAAACCAAAGAGTTTTTGGGTAAAGAGGAAAATAATTCCTCCAATCACGATTGCCAACAAGATCCGCAACCAAGAACTTTGCCGATATTTGTAGTCAAAATTAATTCGACTTAGACCTTTTAAGGTTTGAGAACATACATGTTTCTTTATTTGAAAGGGGGATTGAATTGCTGATTCTTTGAGGGTTGGTTCTTGACATAAATTAGCTAAGCTAGATATGTCTTGCTGGAGACTTTGTTTGATGTGTTGCCAGCCGCCATTATTGTAGTGAGAATCAATCAGTTGCCATTCTTGCTGAAACCATTGTGTAAATGATTGTTCGCAGGTTGAAAAAAGATAATCGTGAACTTGCTGATTTGGAGCTAGAACCAAGGACAGATAATTGTTGTGGTCTTCTTGATAGTTGCTGATTGAGGCTGTTTGCAATTGACGCTGGACTTGAGTGATAAGTGTTTTGTCGATAAACGGATTGGTAAGGGCGATTTTGTTTTGATGAATGTGTTGCTTACAGATTTTGAAATGCTCTTGCATTAAGCGTTGATAACGTTGAGGCAATTGGTTTGCGATCGCCCTTAAAGAGTCTAAATCTTGCTTGAGCAAAGATACTTCTTGATGGTACTTAATTTGCCGCTTGCTTAAGCTAATTGCTTGTTCAAAATAGCGATCGATAATAGCAACAATTTGATTGTGTAGCTGCTGGTTGGGTAAAAATTCACTCTCTAGACTTTTATTCGGTAACTGTTGGCTGTTTTTGCGACCCAACAATCTACGATCTTGAGGTTTAGTTACTTTGGGGGCAGCAAAATCTGATTCGTTCTGGTCAGACTGGAGTAGACGACTAAGATGATCGATTTGGTCAATCAGCTCTTGATACGGCCAGTAATCATCTAGTTTGTTAACCAAACATTGTTTGGCTTTTTGTAATTTAATAGATAAATCTTGATTAGTTAAAGTCATTCAATCTTTGCTTGAATATTTTTTTAGCTAATTAACCCCCATTCACAGGCGGAATAAAAACAACCTCATCTCCATCATTTAATAGAGTTGTTCGCTCTACAAATTCGAGATTAACCCCAAAACGAGTTATTTCTTGCCATTGGCTCAGTTCTGGTTTCTCGCTGATTAGTTTGACTAAGAGATCGTTGACTGTTAAGGGGTTAGGTAACTCTAGTGATAGCTCACTTGCTTGGTAGGCTTCTTGATAGGCTGCAAATAATTTGACGGTTATCTTAATGGTCATGAGATTATTCTTGCGTTACATAATCACTCTTCAACTCGATAGCCAAATTCAGCAAGTCGCAACCTGGACTGTCTCCACTTTGGTTCTACTCTGACAAATAGCTCCAGGTAAACATCTCCTGCGATTAGTTTTTGGATTTGTTTTCTGGCTTCGGTACCGATTTGTTTGAGCATACTGCCTTTTTTGCCAATTACAATGCCTTTTTGTGAACCGCGCTCAACATTAATTGCTGCAAAAACTTTGGTGACTTTGGCTGTTTCTTCCACTTTTTCGATCGCTATCGCCGAAGCGTGAGGAATTTCTTGTCTGGTCAGAAGCAAAATTTGCTCACGAATTAGCTCCGCCATAATAAATCTTTCGGGCTGATCGGTAACTAAATCAGGTGGGTAGTAGTAAGGACCAGGATCTAACTTGTCGGTAATTAGTTGTTGAAGTTTATCTGTCCCTGAGCCGTCCATTGCCGAGAATTTGACGTAATCCCAGGGGCGATCGCCAATTAAATCGAGATAGCTATCATCGAGATCGTGGTAGTTATTCGGTTGTAAATCTTGTTTGTTGAGACCAACAATTACAGGTGTTTTAGTTTTTTTGAGTAGTTCAAAAATAAAGCGATCGCCGCCACCAGATGGACTAGAACTATCGACCACAAACACAACTAGATCTACTGAATTAATTGCGGTCTGGGCGTTTTTTACCAGCACTCTACCCAGTTCGTGGTGGGGTTTATGAATTCCTGGGGTATCGACAAAAATAATTTGTGCCTCAGGAGTAGTCAAAACTCCTTGAAGTCGGTTGCGTGTGGTTTGGGCAACAGGAGAGGTGATGGCGATTTTCTGCCCAATCAGATGATTCATTAAGGTAGACTTGCCCACATTGGGTCTACCAATAATGCCCACAAACCCAGATTTAAATCCTTCTGGAGCCGTGGGAATAAGTTGGAGAGCTTGATTAGAAACAGGTGCGGAATCGTTCATTTATAGCCGAGATTGAAAAAGTTACGAAAGTCTAAATTACATCGTTACGGTCAGATCTTGATGGCAATTAGCAAACGAATTAAAACTCTAAGTGCTTTTTGACTTTACTACTTTTAAGGACAAAAAAGAGTGTCTTTTGTATCTCTACCCGTTTCTGGATTGGTGCCGCTGGCAATTTCACACAATTTTTCTTCGGTCAAAGGACGCATCAAAGCACCAGAGAAGTCTGCCCCTTCGATGTTAGCTCCGTCTAGCATTACATTTGTCATAAAAGCACCTTCTAAAACTGCATTCGTGAGGTTGGCTTTACTCATTCGAGAAGATTCTAAATCGGCAAATTTAAGATTAACCCCTTCTAGGTTTGCTCCTGCTAAGTTGGCGCCAAAAAATCTTACTCCTTGGGCATTGCTATAGCTAAAGTCACTACCTCTAAGATTCGTGTGGTCAAAACTAGCATCGGTCAGGTCTTGATGAGAAAAATCTTTTTCCATTAACATCTGCTTGTTATAGTCGATCGCCATTGCTTGAGGGGGAGCGATCGCCAAGCTAAAAATTCCCATAATCAGGCTTAAACTTAAACTGATCAAATTTTTTCGAGAAGTGAATAGTTTAGCGATGTTGATAAATTGCATATTTATTAACCTGGAATACTTAATTTTTAGTTACTGGGTGTGTTTTTACTTGACTTTGACGACAAACAAATTTTAATAAAATGAAAACAGATTATTTATGGCGATCAAAATTGGCGTTTTAGGAGAAAAACTAACTATTCAATGGTTAAAGTCAAAATCCTATCGCATCTTATATCATAGCTGGCATTGCCGATGGGGAGAAATTGATATTATCGCTGTTGATCGGAGTGCAAATACTCTAGTGTTTGTGGAAGTTAAAACTCGTAGTAGCGGGAATTGGGATAGTAATGGCTTAGAAGCAATTTCCGTTAGTAAGCAAAGCAAAATTATTCGCAGTGCCACTCTTTTTCTCGCTAAGTATCCTCAATATGCAGAATTCTATATGCGCTTCGATGTTGCTTTGGTTAAATGCCAACCACCCCGAAAATTGGAAGAATTAGAGTTGATTCCTAGCTCGCCTGATTGTTTGGTGAGTGAAGATGGCGATCAGTTGAGGTTAATTGAATATTTGGAAAATGCTTTTGATGCTGAGTGATCAAAGATCTTGTCGGGATGTGTGTCATCTGAAACGTAACGCACAGTTATAAAAACTATCGATACTCAATAACAATTGTTTTCGTGCATTCCCACCACGATCAAATCGCTTCAATAACATCGATAAAACGGAACACACCCTACCCTTCTGTGCAAAAATAATTGGTGTGATTTAAATTTTGAGAAATATTGTAAATTTTAGGTTTTGTAGGGTGTGTTATAGAAACGTAACGCACAATCATAAAAACCCCCGCGATCGCTCTCGATAAAAATTCAGTAATGAAAATCCTCTTAGTTGATGATGAAACCGAGTTAACAGAACCCTTGAGGAAAATTCTCGATCATGAGGGCTATCAGGTTGATATTGCCGACGACGGCGTGCTGGGGATGGAGCTAGCTTTAGCGAATAGCTACGATCTTTTTATTTTGGACTGGATGCTACCCAAAATGTCTGGTTTGGAAATTTGTCAGCAACTACGAGCAAAAGCGATCGCCACACCTGTTTTGTTACTAACTGCCAAAGACACCATCGATGATCGCGTTTTGGGTTTAGATGCAGGTGCAGATGACTATTTAGTTAAACCTTTTGAGCTACGAGAGCTAAAAGCTAGGGTTAGAGCTTTACTGCGCAGAGGAATCTTTTTTGAAAATCAGGAGCAGGCTGAGAGCCAGAATAATTCTAATTCTGAGATTAGCAAGCTAAAAGTAGCTAATTTGGAGTTGGATCGGCAGAATTGCACTGTCTATCGTCAAGGTAAAGCGATCGCTCTATCGGAAAAGGAATTAGAGTTATTGACCTATTTCATGTCTAATCCTGGGAAGTTATTAACTCAAGAGAATATCTATCAACATCTCTGGAAGGAAAGCGATAAACCTAGTAGTAATGTGGTGGCAGCGTTGGTTAGGTTATTGCGGCGCAAGGTTGAGTCTAAAAATGAGCCGAATTTAATTCACACAGTTTATGGCAAAGGTTATCGATTTGGCGATCTCATAGAAGATTAGCTTCTGGTCAGTTAACCATCAACAATTAACAATATCTAAACTTAAATATTCTCGACTGGGGTTTCTAAAATACCAATGCAGGTTCCAATTAATGTTGATTTGTATTTTCGGTTGTGGCGGTTAAATTCGTTGCTGTAGACTAGGCATTTAGAAAAATCACCATCTTTGTGTTTGGAGTAAAACCCAATTTTCTTTCTGTTTTTTGTGCCTACAGCGCAATGATAAATATAAAACTTGTTGTTTAGCCAATTGGGATCTAGTTGATTGCAATAAGCATAGTCAGCATCAACATTACTGAGATCTTTGACTTTTCTTGCTCTCATAACTTTTTTGATGGCAATATTGCCTAGTTCTGTATCTGCTGGTAGAGGAGTTGAGTCGACTGGTACGGCAGCGGAGAGGCAGAGTAATGAAGTTAGACCTACTAAAGATAATGATTTAGACATTCTGTGAGAGTTTTGTGTGTGTGGATATTTCCTTGTGATGTTATCCACTCAAGATTCACTTGGGTATGACTTAGAACTTGTTTGCAGATGATTTAGATCAATCTCATTTTTCTCGGCGATCAACTTTTTGGAGTGTGGAGTTAAAAGTTTTGATCTTCGGTTAAGAGATTTTTTCGCTCAGAAATTTGATCTAGCAGCTAGAATAACCGATGCTAAGTTTATTCTTTGATTGGACTTAGTCTGTTGATTTTGGTATTTGCCGATGATGGAACCCCCTGGATATACGCTCACATTTTTGTACTATTTCAGCATCACTAATGTGCTTGTTATTGGTCTGCTTTCTGGTCGTTTTGGGGTCAGTTTTTTAGATCGCTCTATTTATCCGATTGGTATTTGTGCTGGTTTGATGGCGGGGATTTTGGGGGCGAGTTTTAACCGTAATATAACTGTGTCTGCGAAGGTCAAGAAAAAGGGGATTTGGCTAAAGTCTCTAAATCAAGCTCTGGCGGATATGGGTTTTGAGCCGCAAAAGGAGTTGGGTGATTATAGTATTTATCAAAAAAATGGTTGGGTATCTCTGTTTTCTGGGCGAGTTTTTCTGAAAATTGAGGGGAAAACGGCAACGGTTATTGGTCGGGCTGCGGTGGTTAAAACTTTGCAAGAAAGCGATTTGGGTCTGAGTTAAGAGATTTATCTAGGCGCAAAGAATATGTCTTCATTTATTGGTCATGCTTTGGCTGGTTTGATGGTTGGGGTAGTAACCAAACCATCTAAGTCTAGATCTGGATTGATCGATTCTCGATGGTGGTTGGGTTGGCTGGTAATTGTGGCAATGGCTCCAGACTTGGACTACATTTTGCCTTTTTTGCATCCTAGTTCTCATGATGGTTTACGAATTTCACATTCGCTTTTTTTCTGTCAGCTTTTGCCAATTCTCACCTTAATTTATTTGCGAATTAAGGGATTTAGTCGCATGGCTTTATTGGGTGCAGGATTGCAACTTTGGTTAGCGAGTTTTTCTCATCTTGCTTTGGATCTTTTGGTGGGAGTGACGGCATTACCGATTTTGTTTCCGATTAGTAAGGAGTTGTTTAAGCTTCCTTTTGGTTTACTTCCGAGTGCGGGGAAACCAAGTTTGAGTAACTACTATTTTTACTACAATTTGGCGATCGAGCTGGGGGTGTTGATGCCGATTAGTTTGTGTTGTGCGCTAATCAAAAAATCTATGAAAAGGCTTACTTGGGAATGGATTTTGGTTATAGCGATGCTTTTGGTTTCTTTGCATTTTATGAATTGGGCATATGGTTTATCTCGGTGATATAGTCAAACTCGATATCTTCTAAACTGGTTTGGTTCTTAATATTCTAGTTTTAGTGCAAGCGCTAGATTGTTTTTGTTGAATTATAAAGTTAATTTTTTAATCATGAAGTTTGCGTCTTTGATGTTGGCACCAGTGAAGTTAGCATCAGTTAGATTAGCATTTGTAAGGTTAGTGTTTTTGAGTTCCGCATCAGTGAGGTTTGCACCTTCAAGATTTACCCCTGCTAAGAATGCGTTTGATAGGTTAGCGTTGCTAAGGTTTGCATCTTTTAGATTTGCACTTTCTATGTAAGCGCCTTCAAGATTGGCATTAGTGAGGTTCGTATCTTCTAGATTTGCATTAGGGAAGTATGCACAAGTTAGGCTAGTATCTGTGAGGTTGGCGTTTTTGAGGTTAGCATCAGTGAAATCGGCAAATGTGAGATTAGTACCTGTGAGTATTGCATCTGATAGGTTCGCACCATTGAAGAAGGTATGATACAGGTTTGCATCTGCTAGGTTTGCATTATTGAGATTGGCATCTGTGAGGTCGGCAAATTTGAGATTGGCACCTTCGAGATTGGCATTTTGAAAGTCAGGTATTCTTTGAGGATTATCTTTTCGAAACTGATTCCAGACTTCGACTCCCTCTTTGAGTTTTTCCAAATGCTCTAAGTTTGCCATACCTATTTTATGCAATAAAACTTTAGTCAGTCTAGCGAAGATATCTATGCCAGCATTTTAAAATTGTCATAAAGATTATTGTCAAAAACAAAGGGCAAATTTAATAACTCGAATGCTAGCAACGTGCAAGATTGAAAAGCAGTAAAATTTCAATTCTAGTTGGGAGTAATTTGATTCTTTACTATACGATTTAGTCTTTACTAATAACTGTTTTAGGAGGGATGACTAGAATCAGATCGTTGTTCTTGTTTGCGACTTTTTTGGAAGTTAGGATTTTGAAAACATGCGTGTTTCTGAAGCGGTAAAAAGATGGGCTGATGTTCTTGGCAAGGAAATAGAGATCGAAGGTATCGCTGAAATTTCTAATTCATTCTCTGTTATTTATGAAGAAGAAGAACGAATAAAAAGAGAGGTCGGAGATTCTATTACCCCAGGTATTCTGGTTCATGGTGATCAACTTCAGACTATAGTTGAGTCTTTGCCCAAGCCAATATCTGGTTTAGCTGGCTCAGAGATTTCATACGTCGTTAAAGTGCGCGTTTCTGGTATTGTTGCCAATACTGGGTATACCTTTGCACCTCTGAAATTAGGTCATATTTACGAAATTGAGTTTAACGATGAGGATGCTGGGTTGCAGAGATTAACCATCAACACTCATTTATTTGATATCTCGTTTAGGATCACAAGATCTTTACGTGCAGCAGAAATCAGAAATTTTAAAAGTTATTTTACTTCGTTCGCTAATTTGGTAGAGCTAAAAAAATATTTAGAGTGTGGTGAGAATCTTGTCTTAATAAAAAGGGTTGCGGAAACTGATATTCATCGTCACGTAGAATTACTGAAACAAGTTGATGCCTATTATGAGCTAAGTAAATCACCTATTGAATATGGTTTGTGGGGTATGCCCTAACAAATCTAATTTTGCGTAAGCCCTATCTCTTGGGATTTTTTACATATGTAGCTTAGCCTGAATTCCACTACT
>CALKUU010000229.1 GCA_937996665.1 uncultured Xenococcaceae cyanobacterium
GATGTCAACGGGAGGAGCTGCTACGAAGGCGATGATGAAACAAGTTGTTGCTGCGAGAAGGCAGGGGATCATCAATACACCAAACCAACCTACGTATAGGCGGTTGTTTGTGCTTGTAATCCACTGACAGAACTTCTCCCAGGAATTAGCGCTTTCGCGCTGCTGTAGGGTAGTAGTCATATGTATTTATGATTGCGGGTTATTGAATTTTTATGTATACGTTCATCTTAGATTACTTTATTAAATAATGTAACAAAGGAAAACTGATTCCTCCTATTGGTTTTCCTTATGTCACTTTTTTATTCCGAGTGCGGCTCCATATTTAAGCAGTATCTAAATAGATTATTTCTGCTGACATTATCTTGAGACTGAAGAGGATTAAGATTGTTGTGGGCTATCAGTAATAAAATTGATGTTGAAAATTTCCGAGCAAGTCAATATTCCGAGTAATGAGATAAGTATAAAAGCGATACGTTCAAGTGGAGCTGGGGGTCAAAATGTAAATAAAGTATCCACTGCTATACATTTACGTTTTGACATTTTGGCTTCATCACTTCCCGATTTTTATAAAGGAAAGCTTTTGAAATTAAACGATTCAAGAATTTCAAGCAATGGCGTGATCTCAATAAAAGCACAACAATTTCGTACTCAGTATCAAAACAAAGAAGACGCTTTGATGCGACTCAAAAACTTAATAAAAAGTGTGTCAATTTCTAAAAAGAAGCGATTTGTTACCAAACCAAGCAAAAAAGCAAAGAAAAGGCGTTTGGATAATAAAACTAAACGAAGTCAATTAAAGGCTTCGAGAAGAAAAGTTGACCACGATTAGATATGGGTACAGTAACTATCAAAAAGAGGGAACAGCAGATCAGAATTCCTTTTTCAGTAGTAAAGTCGATAAAAGCTAACAGAAAAGAGATGAGGCTTTATGAACAACAATCAATTTAGTCATGATATCTTTTCAGAAGAAAGAGAAAAAACTATTAAAAATGTCAAGCGAAGATATAGATTACTCAAATATTCTCTCCTTATCTGGAATTTGAAAAGGTTTATCTGTTTGCTTAACCTAGCTGCAAGGATAGAGAAAAATAGAAAAAGACGTTTATCCGCCACCTACCTGGATAAAATAATTTTTGGATGAACCCAGCTTTATGACAGCTTAGCTAATTTTATTAATTCAAATTAGAATGCAAATGGTTATGGATTATCAATCACTGTAATGAGGGCATACAAAAATCAGATACTTATCTCAGGCATGGTGTCAGCGATGGTATCAATTAAGTGACTTATTCTAGGGGTGAGATAGTAGTGGTTTCTGGTGCGCTTTTAGGAAATTGTCTTGATCTCAAAACAAATAGAGAAAGACAGGCACCTTGCAAAATTCAAGATAAGGTATCAGCTCTCAAAATTTGAAGTAGAAGTATTTTTCAAATTACTTAAAAAGCAAGATTACTTAGTAGTCTCAATTATTTTTAACAACATCTAGCCAAAATGCGTTAGAAAAAATGTCTCAATTTTGCAAATTAATTTTTGTACCCTTTGCTAGCTAGGGCTTGTCAACAAATACTTCCCCTTAAATATTAGCAATTCTCTTGTAGATAAACCTTATTTTTGGGTGAGCAATTCCATACTATATGTGTCATTTTTAAAACTATGATACATTTGTGATTTAAGTATTTAGAGGGAAAATTTTATAGCTATTGGATCTGTCTTTTTTTGAAATTGACTCGCCAGCTTAGCGTTAAATACTTTACTTCTCGTAAATGTGTCATTTTTAAAATTATGAGATGTTTTATTGGAGACAAATTTTCTTAAGTTGATTGGTTTCTACTTTTGTGTCATATCTAAAAAAAAGATACATTTAATGAAAAAGATTTTTCCTAAGCTAGATCCTGTAGATAAAAAGAATTAATTACCTGATTTAACTCACTAACTAAATTCATACTTTTTTGTGTGTCATTTTTAAAATTATGGAACATTTTACTAAAAAGGTAAAAATATTGCCCTTTTTTAAGGCACCATTTAGCTGCTTTGCCTTTTAAAAACATGTGATAAGAGCTGAAAAGTTTATAGCCTAAAAAAAAGCATTTAAATATAGATATAGAGCATTTAAGAAATTTACTAACGAAACGAGCAAGTTTAGTCGGAAAAATAAATAGTCAATCCTCTACTCCGAATAAGTGTAATTTGAGGAGTTAATTTTCAGCTCTGCTCATTCAATTTCATGCTCAAACCCAGAAAATTTTTAACCAAAATAATTTTATAAACTACCCCTCAATAAGGATGAGATATAAGCTTAAAAAATAGGTTTTTGAACGAATTTTAGTGCATTGAAACTACCGCGATTTTTTCTTTCTCCGACCCTACCTTGACCGTGCTTACTGGGCATTGCCAATTTCGTCTAAAAGCCTCCAATAGCCTTAAAATACTGCTCCTAGTTCTAATTCCGAGAAGGGTAATTATCGGAATTAGAATGATGAAGGCTCTAGGCGAGTAAATGAGACTGTCAGTAGATAAATTGGGAATTTGACCAAGATAGATAACTGAAAAATAAGGCTGTTCAAGCGCAAAAATATAGAGGTTATCAGGCATTTTTTTTAGAAGAGAAGCGAAAAATTACAAACTGAGATTCATTCCGGAATGTGTCATTACTTTAAATATGAAACATTTTTTCTAAACGCAAATTTCCATTTCAGGTAAATCAGCAAAAAAGTTAGGGACTTTTTCGATAGAGCAGGAAGAGAGTTTTTATATTTTCAATTTTTGGAATGTTCAATCCTAATTGTAATTAAGCCTCTAATAAGCGATTAGCAATAACTATTAAAAACAGTCTGATAACTCTGTTCTCAATGCCCCTAATTTAGCTGTGTTAAATCAACACGATTAACTAGGATTAAACCTATAAACATCGCCTAATCCTAGAAATGTAGCCCTCTCATTCTTTGACGTAGGAGCAGCAATAGTCTGCGATCGCTTTAACTTTTACCTGAAACTTAGACGATGCTGGCACCTCAAAAGATTGACCACCTTTGATAGTTTGCCAATCAGATGAATCAGGAAGTAAAAGGTCTAACTCTCCTGACATAATTTCCATAATCTCTTTGGTATCAGTACCAAATTCATAATCACCTGGAAGCATTACCCCCAGAGACTTTTTCGTACCATCTGCAAAAATAAGCGTACGACTAGTAACATTGCCTTCAAAATAGGAATTTACTTTTTTAAGGACAGTTACATTTTCAAATTGAGTCATGATTTATCTTTTCGACTACCTAGCTTCAGGATAATCATAACTGAGTCAGTATTAAGCAGCACGACTTTATTCCGTTACCAGGTTGGAAGCAGTCGAAATAACCCCTCAGAGCATCTAGTTTGAGCAAATCATTGCTGATTTTTGGAACAACTAGTATTGTATTTAAAGTACTAATTAAGTGATCGCTTACTCTCTATATCTAACCTATGCCCCTTAAGCATTCACTATTTAAAACATCACGATAAGTCCAAAACCTTGGCAACAATTATTTGTTATGGGGACATAACATTTTAGGTGATGCTGAAAGTATTTATACCGATGTAAATAACAATATTATTAGCCACAATATAAGCAATAGTTACTAATTTATTTACAAGGTTTTAAGCACATGATAGTTCCAGTAGTATTTCTTTGTGGATTCGTTCTTACAGTCGTATCGGTAGGTAAACTAGGTCAAACAGGAGAGCTATAAAAACAATAGTTAATTCAGATAATTATTCTAAAAATAGTAAATAAGTAAATAAGAAAAATTTCAATATCTAGCATTTTTCTTTACGATTACCTATTTATACCTCTCGCTTAGTTAGTTCAGCTTATTTAGGAACTAGCTTTTTTATTGATAAAAATTGAGAATAAAGCTTCAGTTTAGGTGGGGAAAAACAATATATTCACTCCAGTAACCACCCTAAAATAACAACATGAAACTTATCAAGATCTCGTTATTTTAGTATTGATTTCCATTTACTAAATCTAGAAAAATTCACATCTATATAAATTTTATTGCTCGACTTCTGGGTCATTATTTAATTCTTGAAACATCTGGTAATAAGGAACTTGTTTCTCAACAGAATAGTGAGTTTTAGATGAATAAAAATTACCCTGTTGATCATGGAAAGCCCATGCGGTAGGAAACTGAACTATCGCACCCATAGTTAGTGGCACTCCCGACTCTTTTAGAGCCTTAATTCTTCGGTGCAGAGTGCTTCTCGACAGACCTGTTTCTTCCATCAATTGACGATAGCTATATTTTTTCCCTTCGATCAACATGCTGAATAAATCACACTAAAAGTTTCAACTATTTAATTCTGACTCATTTTGATCTTTTCGATTCCTAAGAAAATCTTCATGTCAGCTTTTGTATCATATCTTTAATTTTGACACAAAAAGCTAACTGAAATAAACATGATTCCAGCTAGATCCAGAATGAACACTGGCAAGGAAAACTCAGCTTAAATCCTTTTAAAATAATGTATTCAGCAATTTCAGGCGAAAACTAATTTGCGCTTGCAATTTACCTAGAGTGCTTTTCTCAAGAAACAAGCCGACCATTTAATTTGAATAGATACAGTTAAAGTAAGCGAAGCCAATCAACTTCTAAGCTAAGCAACAACTTTCTTTTGTTAGTCTAAAGCTGACCAACTCAGAGAAAAAAAGAATTGATGTTTAGACTTTGGCAATTTAGTTGTTTTCTGGCACTTAACCTTTTGCTAAACCAGCCTATTTTGGCACAATCTACCTTAAGTTCGACTAAGATCGTTCCCCTAACTCTCCAAGAGCAAACAGACTTAAATCAAGGCAATGTAATTTTGCAAGGGGAAAAGGGTCAATACATGGGGCAGGTGATTGCCCAAGGAAACGTAGAAAAAGCTTGGGAAGTTTTGACCGATTATGACAACTTTGCTAATTTCTTACCAAATATTGCTTCTAGCAAGATAATTCAGGAAAACGAGAATGTGAAAATATTTGAGCAAATCAATATTGTCGATTTGCTGATTATAGAAAAAGAATTTACCGTCAAAATCGAGGCCACTGAAACCAAGCCAAGATTAGTAAACTTTAAACTTGTCGAAGGCGACTTAGGTCACTTACAAGGAACTTGGGAAATCAAAAATCTGCCTAAAAATCAAGTTTTAATTGTCCACCGGGTAGCAGTTGCCCCTCAATCAAAACAAGGCGCAGCTTTCTTTTTTGGAGTTTATGAAAGCTCTTTGGAAGAAACATTAGGAGCGATCGCTCAAGAAATAAGCGATCGCTCGTCTCAATAATATTTAACCTTGATCTTTAGCCAGGAGGCCATTGCAATTTTCTGCCGCCCAAAATATGTAAATGAAGATGATCCACCGTCTGACCACCATCATTGCCATTATTAATTACAACTCGATAGCCATTGGTTAATCCAGCTTCTTGAGCTACTTTCTGCACAGTTAGCAAAAGGTGTCCAAGTAAACTTTGATCTTCCCAAGAAGCATCAGAAACTCTAGGAATTACTTTCTTTGGTATCACCACAATATGAGTAGGAGCCTGAGCATTAATATCTCTAAAAGCTAAAGCCAGATCATCTTCGTAAACTATATCCGCGGGTATTTCTCTACGAATAATCTTGCTAAAAATTGTTTCACTCATCTTCCCAAAAATCTTCCAAAAAATTACTAAGGTTAAGTTGGTTGCTCAAGCTGGCAATATCTGATAGATATCTAATTTGTCACTACCCTTTTTCTTTCTTTGCCAGAAAGAGATTTTCTAAATAAATTTCAGAATTGCCCTACTTGTTTGTATATTAGATCGGGGCATGTTGGATCGAGAATAAATTATTGTTTCCCTTCTCAATTTATCTTCCTCAAAAAGTTAAGAATCTATATATAGCAATCATCTCTAATTACCTGTTTAACAAAAAAGTTGTTTTTAGCTATTTAACCTTGGTGGCAACTAATAAATATTTCTAATTTCACGCTGCTAATTCATTCCTTTTCTCCTAACTTTTCCCTATGAATGAAGAACTAGCCATTGTAATCCAGCAAGCTAGAGTAATAGACCCAGTCCTTAATCGCGATTTTTTGGCTGATATCTTAATCGTCGATCGCAAGATTGAAGAAATCAAATCTCATATTGTTGCCCCAACTGAAAATTCTCAGGTAATTTCAGGAGAAAATTTAGTTTTAAGTACAGGGTTATTCGATTTATACAGCCATAGCGGCGAGCCTGGGCACGAATCGAGGGAAACTTTGGCTAGTCTCGCTACTTCAGCTCTGGCAGGGGGGTTTTCTGATGTTGCTATTCTCCCGAGTACTTCTCCCCCAATCGATAATCCTGAAGTTTTAGCAGCACTCAGACAAAAAGTAGCTTATCTACACAAGTATCATAATCACCCGATCTCTAGACTTCATTTTTGGTCGACTTTGAGTTCTTCTCAACCAATTGCTAATACCAATAATCCTAATTCCGCCACTTCTAATCAAATGGTTGCTTTAGGCGAGCTGAGTAAAAAAAATATTGGTTTTACTGAACGGTTTAGCTTTACCGATTTATCTTTACTAAAACAGTCTCTCGAATACCTTCAAGCTTTTCAAAAGCCAGTTGCAATTGATTTAAGTAGCAACAACCTGACTAACAATGGCTTGATTCGCGAAGGTGCAAATTCAGTTCGCTATGGCTTGATTGGTAATCCTGCTTATGCAGAATCTGCGGCGATCGCTGCTGTTCTCGAAATTGTCGCTAGTCTCAACACGCCAGTCCACATCATGCGAGTTTCTACTACCAGAGGAGTCGAATTAATCGCTGACGCAAAAGAGAGAGGCGTTCCTATTACAGCCAGTACCTCTTGGATGCATTTACTCTTCAATACCCAAGATCAAGCTAATTACGACCCCAACCTACGTCTAGATCCACCCCTGGGAAACCCCGAGGATCAAAAAACATTACAGCAGGGAATCAAAGCAGGAATTATCGACGCGATCGCGATCGATCATCAAGCCTACACCTACGAAGAAAAAACCGTCCCCTTTGCCCTAGCACCTCCAGGGGTAATTGGCTTAGAAATAGCACTCCCGATCTTGTGGGAAAAATTAGTCAAAACCAAGATCTTGACATCGATAGAATTGTGGAGCGCCCTAAGTGTCAATCCGCGTCTTTGTTTACAGAAAAAACCCTTACCACTCAACTCTCCACTAGCAGATCTAACCCTCTTTGATACCAGCAAACAATGGCAGCTAAATGCTCAAAATAGTCACTCCCAATCCATGAATACGCCTTGGTGGCAACAGCAAATTACAGGAAAGGTAATTCCCTGGCAATCTTTGCAGTAGGCTAAACAGTAATTTAGACGTCTAAATTGGGAATACTAATTACTAATAATGTCATGACAGTTTAACTGCTACATATAATGTCCCAATCGACATTCGATCAAGAACTAGAAAGGCTTTTAGCTGAAAATAGTAAACTCAAAGAGGAACTACAAGAAGTTCGAGAAAGCGAAGAAAGATTTCGGCAAATAGCGGACAATGTTCGTGAAGTCTTTTTTATGATCTCAGCAGAAACTGACGAAATTCTTTACATTAGCCCAGCTTACGAAAATGTTTGGGGCAGAACTTGCGAAAGTTTGTATCAAGATCCAGAATCTTGGTTGATGGCAATTCATCCAGAAGATTCCGGCAAAGCACTAGCCACCCTCGAAACTCAGTTCAGGACAGGAGACGAATTTCGAGAAGACTACCGAATTGTTCGTCCTGACGACTCCATTCGCTGGGTTTCTGTACGAGCTTTTCCTGTCAGAAATGCAGAAGGAAAATTCAACCGATTCGTTGGTATTGCCGAAGATATTACTCAGAGAAAATTGGCAGAACAAGCCATGCGCAAAAGCGAAGAAAGATTTCGCTTGACTTTTGAAATGGCGCCAATTGGCATGGCAATTACGACTCTAGATGGCAGATTTAAAAAGGTCAATCAGTCCCTCTGTGAAGCACTTGATTACACAGAATCAGAACTTCTGAAGTTGGGATTCGCTGATATTAGCCATCGTGATGACATCGATTTTCATCTTAGTTTAGAGCAAAAACTAGCCTACGGCGAGGAATCAGACTTCCAAATTGAAAAACGCTATATTTCCAAACATGGTCGCCCAGTAGATACTCTTTTAAAAGTCGCCGTCGTCAGAGATGGGAATGGCAGAGCCTTACATTTCAACAATCAAATTGTTGACATTACCGAACGGAAAAAGATGGAGCAGCAATTATTTCATGATGCTCTCCACGATTCCTTAACAGGTTTGCCTAATCGAGTCCTCTTTATGAATCGTCTCGAACAAGAATTAAAAAGAGTTAAAACTCAATCCTCTTATCTATTTGCTGTCTTATTTCTAGATTTAGACCGCTTTAAACTAGTCAATGACAGCATGGGGCATTTGGTTGGTGATAAGTTGCTTATGGAGATTGCTCGTCGCCTAGAAAGCTGCGTTCGCCCAACCGATACTGTCGCCAGATTAGGGGGTGATGAATTCACAATCCTACTAGAAAATATTGAAAATATCGACACCGCAACCAAAATAGCAGACACGATTTACACAGCCCTAAATGTTCCTTTTACTCTAGAAAATTATGAACTAGTTACAACTGCCAGTATCGGCATTGCCTTATCTTCTCATGGCTACGATAGACCAGAAGATATTCTCAGGGATGCCGACCTAACAATGTATAGCGCCAAAGAACAGGGTAAGGCTAGATACGAAGTATTTGATCGTTCGATGCATACTAGAGCGATCGAGCGATTACATATCGAAAATGATCTACGAAGAGGTCTTGAGAGAGAAGAGTTTGAAGTTTATTATCAGCCAATAATTTCTTTGATTACTAATAAACTATCTGGCTTCGAAGCTCTTGCTCGCTGGAATCACCCAACTAAAGGTTTTATCTCACCTACCAACTTTATTCCCATTTCAGAAGAAACAGGCTTAATTTTACCTTTGGGTAGTTGGCTTTTAGAAGAAGCTTGTCGTCAGCTAAAAACGTGGCAAATTAAATATCCTCAAGATTTTCCCCTAAAAATAAGTGTCAACCTCTCAGGTAAACAACTAAGAGAAATAACCCTGATCGACCAGGTCGAGAGAATTCTAACGAAGACACAATTAAAACCGATTAGTCTTAAGTTGGAAATTACAGAAAGTATCTTAATGGAAAATATTGAGGCAGCCACAAAAACTCTTTTAGCTCTTCGCAAAAAAGGAATCCAACTCAGTATTGACGACTTTGGAACAGGCTATTCTTCCTTGTCTTATTTACACCGTTTTCCTGTTGATACTCTTAAAATAGATCGCTCTTTCGTGAGTGAAATCAAGTCAGGGCAAGAAAATTCGGCAATAGTCAAAACGATCGTGACTCTAGCCCATATGCTCAACATGGATGTTATTGCCGAAGGCATTGAAAATGAATCTCAATTAGATCAGCTCAAATTACTCAACTGTGAACATGGACAAGGCTACTTCTTTTCAAAACCACTTAGTAGAGAAGATGCCGAAGCTCTAGTTGCAAAATCCCCCCAATGGTAGCCCGTTAAACTTGAGCAATTATTCACAAAAAAAGTAATTTCGGAAAGCCGTATTGTGTTCTCTGTTTTTAATCACCTAAAATAATAAAAGTAACAGACCTAAACTTTATTTGAATTAGGCGTGCATTATTTATTAATTAACATTAAGCAAGATGGGATTTTTTGATTCGGAAGTTGTCCAAAACGAAGCTAAAAAATTATTTGATGATTACCAATCATTGATGAATTTAGGTGGTGAGTATGGGAAGTTTGACCGAGAAGGAAAAAAACTTTATATTAGCCGCATGGAAAGTTTAATGGAGCGCTACAGTATTTTTATGAAGCGTTTTGAGTTATCGGAAGACTTCATGGCGCAAATGACAGTGCAGCAGTTAAAAACTCAATTAGGTCAATTTGGAGTAACACCCCAACAGATGTTTAACCAAATGAATCTTACTTTAGAGAGAATGAAACAAGAAATTAACTAGTGTTGAACTTTGGCTTATTGAGATACCCTCTAATCCAAAATTCTTACTTGCAAATTTAATAAGATTCAGACTTTGATATAAACAATTAGTCTGGGACGGCGTTGTGATTTTAATTAAATGCCGACTCTAACTCTTCGCCGATCAGACATTAACCGGCTTTTTTACATTCATAATTTTAGTTTAAATCTTACTACTTATGGTCTTGGGAAATTAGAAGCTGCGGGAAAGTACTTAACCGGTTCATCTTTTAGTGCCTTCAGCATAAAATTGCGCCAGACAGGGGCAGCATGTTTTCCCCCAGAAATGCCTTTTCCTAAACTTTCATAATTGTCATTCCCTACCCAAACAGCCGTTGCTAGTTGGGGAACATAGCCAACAAACCAAACATCTCTTTCCGAGGACGTAGTTCCTGTTTTTCCAGCTGCGGGTCTTCCGATATTGGCATCTTTTCCCGTTCCCTTCTCATTGGTAATTACTTCTTTCATCATGGTTGTCAAAGTCGCAGTTGCCCAAGGATCTAAAATCTTTTTGGGTTTAGGCTGATTATCCAAAAGAATATTTCCTCTGCTATCAGTTACTTGCAAAATTAAAGTTGGCTTAGAATGCCAGCCATTACTAGCAAAAGTTGCAAATGCACCTGCCATTTCCAAAGGGCTAACTCCAATTGAGCCTAGAGGAAGAGATAGAACTGGTTGAAGAGGACTTTCGATTCCTAATTCACGACAAATTCTGATAATTTTGTCTAATCCTATCTGCTTACTAACCTTGACGATAGGAATATTGCGAGACTGAATTAAAGATTCTTTAAAAGACATCTTGCCAAGAAGATCTTTTTTCCCTCCATAATTTTGAGGGCGATACCATCCTTTAGGGACTCGGTACTTTACAGGGGCATCATCCACAACTGTTGAGGGAGTATATTTTCCACTGACTAAAGCCGCGTAATAAGCAAAAGGCTTGAAGGAAGAACCAGGCTGCCTACGAGATTCAATCGCTCGATTGAACTGGCTTTCTTTATAATTCACTCCCCCCACTAGAGCTTTAACAAAGTGAGTCCTAGGATCTACAGCCGCTAAAGCAACTTGATCCACCTTCACCCCCCAACTTCTCAGCATCCGATGACTATCTGTAACTGATTTTTCTGCCATCCGCTGAAAATTCATATCGACAGTTGTTTGAACTCTTAATCCTCCTTTAAGAACTCTTTCTTTCCCGAAAATCTTTACTAACTCTGCGGCCACAGCTTCTGTAATGGAGGGAAGCCTGCTAGCTTTCCAGGCGGTTGGCTTGCCCACAAGAAGAGGTTCTTTTTTCGTTTTTGCCACTTCTTCAGAAGGTATCCAACCCAAAGTTGCCATCCGATCAACAACGGAGCTTTGCCTATTTTTGGTGGCTTTATAGCTGATAAAAGGACTATACTGCTCCGGTGCTTGAATTAAACCTGCCATGACTGTAGACTCGGCTAGGTTAAGGTCAGTGGCACTTTTGTTGAAATAACTTTCGGCTGCGGTTTGAACGCCATAATTGTTATGACCCCAATAGATATTGTTGAGATATATTTCGAGAATTTCGTCTTTAGTAAAAACCTGTTCGACCCTAATTGCGAGAACAGCTTCTGCCAATTTTCGAGTTAAAGTCCGCTCGGTTGTGAGGAAAAGGTTTTTAACCAGTTGCATCGTAATGGTTGAAGCTCCCTCGGAAACACCTCCACTTCTGTAGTTGGCTAGTACGGCGCGACCTACACTAGAAAAGTTAATGCCTCGATGTTCGTAGAAGTTACTGTCTTCAATTGCAATAACAGCTCTTTTTAAATCTGGGGAAATTTTCTCCAGAGGAATAATTTCCCGATTAGCTTCCCCGTGAAGACTGGTTAAGAGTCTGCCTTTAACATCATAAATATAGTTGGTTTCAGAAGGTACATAACTTCGCAGAATCCTGACATCGGGAAGATTACGAAAGCTAATTGCTAGCCCAACTGCTCCCCCGGCTAAAATGCTGCTGCTAATCATGGTGATTCCCAAAGCTGTACCACTAGCAGCCTTAGCAACCCCCCAAGAGAAGTCAATTAAGTATTTTTTTGTTTGATCTAACCTAGTCTGCCCTGGTTCAAGTTTTTTCAATTCAGTCTTTTCTGAGTCAATCTGATCCATTAATTTGGCTTGATCTAACGCTGGTGGTTTTTTTTCAAAACTTTCAGAAGACACGATTGTATGACTTTCCCTCAATGATAAATGAAGAATGCATTAGAGTTGTTCAGCAACTAATATAACTAATCAAGCTATAAAAATGTAATTTTATTCAAGAAAGCATCAATTTATCTGAAATTTTCGATATTTATTCAGCATTTATTCTAAATTCACACTCTAACAGGTAACCATTTTCAGAAAACGCATTATTAAAAAATTTGATTTTTAAATTTATTGTGTTACTATATCTGAGCAAGGGCGATTAGCTCAGTGGTAGAGCGCCTGCCTTACAAGCAGGACGTCACAGGTTCAAGTCCCGTATCGCCCATTTTCCTTGCCTTAGATAAGCAAGTTTTATTCTTTTTAAAGCATAGTTTTGCCGCTTTAGAAGTGCTTTAAATCAATAGCTGAATCATTGTAACTTAACATACAGCTTAAGTTCAGGTTAATTTTGTTCTTGTTCATCTTAAGATTTTAGTAATTGTTTTTAATGTCATTACCTATATTTTATTAGAGGGCAAACTAGACTCCTAACAAGAGAAATAATTTGAGTTTTGATCAAAGTCATCGTAGGCTCAGAGCGATCGCCCTGATTATTTAACAGTAAAATTTTCTGATTAAAATAGATTGCTCAATCATCAGTTATTTATCCAACATTCGACTTACTTCATTAGGTTTTAATCTTTGAATACCTTGAAAATGATCTATTTTCTGTAGATAATTTCTAGCTTCAGAAAAACTACTATTTCGAATCAAAACCATGTCTTGATAAATAGACTCTTCCGGTGCGACAATCTCTAAAATTACTTCTTGTAAATTATTGCGTTGGATATCGCTGTCTAGATATTTCAAAAAAGTTTCACGTTTCCACGGACGCACTGTTACTAAACACCACTGTCCAGAAATAATAGATTCTTGATTTGAAGGTTGCATATTTTCTATATTTGATTCTGATTTTGAACTATTAGTCAACTGAAAAGAAAAGATAATTTCTGAGATTTGTTGTACTTTTTGAGCCAGGCTCTTTTTATTAAACCACTATGATATGTGAAAATTTTCTTGATCAAAATGGTTAAGAATTACCAGAATCATTTCTCTCTTAAAATTATTATCTAGTCGTTCTAAAGTTTTAGAAAAATATTCTCTAAAATTAGGTAGACGATAATTAGCTAAATTTTCATCATCATGCATTTTATTAGATATATTTTGTGGCTCGATACCACACCATAAACCAATATTCTCGATTAACGGCTGTCCTTGATATAATTTAATTTGATAAATGCCTGGAAAAGAATTTAGATTAACGCTTGTTTGTTCTTTGGGGACTGCACTTTAGTAAATAACTAGACAAAGAAGTGAAAAACAAAGTCAATTCACCTCAACTATTAGCCGAAAGCTGAAATATATAACGATTACTATGATAGTCATATATTTCTATAGCCCATCATGTTTTTGATATTCATTTTTCTGTTGAGTTGATATTTTCTAATTAAGCTTTTAATTACATTGATGTTCTACAACAGAAAAACCCGCAGTAGTGGCAGGGATAAATAATAATCCATTTAAAATTATTTGTTTAAAGATTCTATTTATTGCCAGACTCAACCCTAAGTTGACACAAAATAAAGTTCAAACAAAAATATAAAAGTAATCTACAGGTATCCTCTTCTCTCAACTGCTTTTAATAATTCAGCTTCATACTTGGTAGGGATTGTAGCTCTTCAGATTTATATTTTGGCATTAAATTGTAGGTTAATATTTTGCCTATGAACAAAATTGATGTTGTCATTCTGAGCAATGGCCCAGGAGAAATATCTACCTGGGTTAGACCCGTCGTCAAATCTTTAGCTACTGAATTTTCTAATAGCAACTTTGAAATCAGAATTTCAGTTGTTTTATCCCCTTGTCCCCACAGCACAGGGAAAGAAGATCAAATTGCACTGAGTTATCCAGAAATAGATCGAGTTTTGCCCGCAGCGCAGTTTTTTGCTTTTTTGCTGCGAGGAAAAACCAAAGACAATTGGCAATGGCACTCCCAAGGCATTGTAATTTTTTTGGGTGGAGATCAGTTTTATACTTTGGCGATCGCTAAACGCCTCGGTTATAAATCTCTAGTCTACGCAGAATGGGAAGCTCGTTGGTATCGCTATTTAGATGCCTATGCCGTAATGAATGCCAAAGTAGCAACCAAAATACCTGCAAAATATCAGCCGAAATTAACTGTTGTTGGCGATCTAATTGCCGATATCGCTCTAGAAGTGACCGAGTCGGAATCTGGGGCTAAGAATAGTAACTTCATTGGTTTATTGCCAGGTTCTAAACCAGCAAAATTAATGCAAGGAGT
>CALKUU010000230.1 GCA_937996665.1 uncultured Xenococcaceae cyanobacterium
TTTATATAACAAGGCTTGTAAGCGTTGTACTATAGTCATAAGCTGAAATCGAAAAGACACTCTGTAAGCAGGAGGAAACGGCTACCTCAGTAGGCTAATATCAACGAGCGATATGAAAATCTGCTAGAACTCTGGGAAAAATAGAGTTTGTGAGGGGCGGATTGGAGTTATACCAGTCCTGGGGCTTGAATCCCTGAGATATGAAACCTAGTTAAAACAGTTCTAAAATTGCTTTTTGCATGAGTTGAGCCAAAGTAGGCTAGAGAGTAATTAAGTAAGCGTCCCTGGAGGTTCGAGTTTTTTATCAGTCCCGCAGTAATGCGAAGGGGTATCAATCTTAGGGCTACTAAAACACTTAGCTTGGAAGCGTGGCGAAAGCCTCCGACTTCAGGCGGAGGTGAGCTTACTTGATATCTTTCTAAGCTAAGTTTTTAGAGTGTCGACCTGCCAGCAAACTAGACCAACTTAATTCATGCCGCAATCTCAAAAAAGCTCTCTTTGGCACGATCGCCGTTTTCTAGCAATCGCTTCGCAAGCATTAGTCTTGGCCTTGGTATTGGGTTTGTTTAGTTATTTTGGGTTTAATCTTTCCCGCAATTTATCGCGTCTAGGGTTGAATTTTGGCTTTGACTTTTTAACTCGTCCCGCCTCTTTTGATTTAGCAGATCCGCCTTTTCCTTTCGCACCGACTGACCCTTATTACAAGGCAATTTTAGTGGGGTTAATTAATTCTCTGAAAATTACCCTGTTGGGAATAGTGATTGCTACCTGTTTGGGGATTTTGATCGGTATTGGTCGGCTTTCGCGTAATTGGTTAGTCAGCAAAATTTCCTCGATTTATATCGAAGTTTTGCGGAATACTCCTTTATTGCTCCAACTTTTTTTCTGGTACTTTGCGGTATTTCTCAAGCTTCCCAAGGTCGATACTCCCCTGGCGATCGCAGATAAAATATTTTTGACTAATCGGGGTGTCTATTTCCCTAGTCCTGACTATACTGAGCAGACTGTAATTTTCTTGGGCTTGTTTCTGGTGGTGCTTACATCACTAATTTTCTATTTACGCTCAGTTGGGGACAACAGTAATTTAAGCTTTTTCAGTTCTAGTTCGGCTCGATTACTCGTAACAATCTTCAGCATCTTGATCCTAGTAGCAATCTGGTTATGGGGAATCGGTTGGGATGTTCCTCAACCTCAAGCTCAATCTATTCAAGGTGGTGTTAACTTCTCCCCAGAATTTGCTACTTTGCTCTTTGGGCTAAGCCTTTACACAGCTTCTTTTATTGCTGAGGTGGTGCGGGCAGGAGTGCAATCGATTGGGGTTGGTCAATGGGAAGCTGCTAAGTCTTTGGGGCTTAAAACTAATGAAATTATGCAACTGATCATTTTTCCTCAGGCGCTAAGAGTAATGATTCCTCCTTTAACTAGCGAATTTTTGAACTTGGCTAAAAATTCGAGCTTAGCGATCGCCATTGGCTATAGCGATGTTTATGCGATCGCCAATACAATTTCTAACCAGACTGGGAAAGCGATCGAAATGCTGATCGTTATAATTAGTATTTACCTAACCATTAATCTGCTTATTTCCTTGATTATGAACAGAATCAACAACTCAACTCAGTTTGAGCGATAATAAATCTTAGGTAGTAGCCCCATCAAGTAATTTTTTTTCGAGTAAGTATCTTTAGCAATGCCAGTCAGCAAAGACCTGTGTCGAACAATTGCCAAAATAAGTTCGTAAATTGATTTCACAACTAAGTAAGTCTTTTGCTCTAATGCTACTGCCAGCAAAACCCTAATTCTGGTATCATTTTCGTCTACTATATTGAACAGTATCAAAAGAAAATCTATCTAAACTATCGCGCTTTTGTATAAGCTAGTAAGTGGCAGTTTATTTTTTTGATTAAGCTCGCACACTTTCAATTAATTGGGACTAGCTAGCTAAGATCGCAAAGTCAGAGGAGTCTATTGGATAAGCACCATATATTTATAGACCAACTAGAAGGTATTGTCGCTAAGCAACCTCATAAAATTGCTTTCACCTTTTTACAGGATGGTGAAACTGAATCTGATTGTTTTAGCTATCTTCAGATTCAGGCAAAGGCTAAAGCGATCGCCGCAACCTTGCAAAGTTTGGACTCTTATGGTGAAAGAGCATTACTTTTATATCCACCAGGCATAGAATTTATTACTGCTTTTTTGGGCTGTTTATACGCCGGTGTTGTTGCAGTTCCTGCCTATCCCCCTCGGGCTAATCGCTCTCTAGAAAGGTTACTCGCGATCGTTAACGATGCCGAAGCTAAATTTGCGCTAACCACCAAAGATTTGGCTAGTAAAATTGCTCAGAAATTTAATCAAGCTAGTGATATTCAGCTTAATTTTCTGACCACCGATGATATTAATGCTACTGCATCTCCCTTAGTTGAAGCCTGGTCTCGCCCAGAAATCAACGCAGAAGATTTATCTTTTCTGCAATACACCAGCGGTTCGACAGGAAGCCCCAAAGGCGTGATGGTTAGTCATGGCAACTTGATGGCCAATTCCCTGACAATTAACAACTCTTTTCGGAATATTCCTACCCATAATTTGGTTTCCTGGTTGCCGCCTTATCATGATATGGGTTTGATTGGCTGTATTATTCAGCCAATGTATGCAGGGGTAACGATGTACATCATGCCTCCTGTCAGCTTTTTGCAGAGACCCTTTCGCTGGCTACAAACCATATCTAAGTATCATGCTGATACCTCTGGTGGCCCCAACTTTGCTTATGACCTTTGTGTAAGTCAAATTAGTGAAGAGCAAAAGGCAAAACTAGATCTAAGTTGTTGGAATCTCGCTTTTTCTGGTGCAGAACCCATTAGAGCAGAAACCATTGACCGATTTAGTGATTATTTCGCTAGCTGTGGATTTCGTAAACAGGCTTTTTATCCTTGTTATGGGATGGCTGAGTCTACTCTTTGCATTACAGGAGGCGATCGCCAGAAGCAGCCTATTTTTCAAGAGCTGGTTGCTGATTCTCTCACTGAAAATCAAGCTGTTTTGGCTAATCAAGATTTGACCAGTAGTAACGACCAGAAGCAGATTACCCTGGTTAGTAGTGGCAATAACTTAGTGGGTCAGTCTTTGGCAATTGTTGACCCCGAGTCTTTGGCAGAGTGTAGTCAGGGGATGATCGGCGAAATTTGGGCAGCCAGCGAGAGTGTTGCTCAAGGATATTGGCGCAAACCCGAATTAACCGAATATGCATTTAAGGCAGAGCTTCCTAATTACCCTGGAGTTAAATTTTTAAGGACTGGGGATTTAGGTTTTATTCGGGATGGGGAATTATTTGTTACTGGTAGATTAAAAGATCTCATCATTATTCGCGGACGCAACTATTATCCTCAAGATATTGAAAAGACTGTAGATGAGGCACATGAAGCGATTCGTCCGAGTTGTGGCGCGGCATTCGCAGTGGAAATCGCGGGAGAAGAAAAACTAGTTATTGTCTATGAAGTTAAGCGTACCCAAATCCGTAAACTAGATATAGAGGAAGCTACGAAGAAGATTCGCAATGCAATTTTACAAGAGCATCAATTGAATCCTCATGCGATAGTTTTAGTGAGAACAGCAACTGTTCCCAAAACTTCTAGTGGCAAAATTCAGCGTCATGCCTGCAAAGCTGGTTTTTTAGCAGGAACTCTTAACTCAATCGCACCAAAGAATAGTCAAAAAACGACTGACTCAAAGAACGCTAGCGCCCAAGGTATTGGCAAAAAAGAGAATAAAAAGCAAGCTATTCCTGCTTCAGTGCTTACTAGAGTGGCAAATAATCAAGCTGTCACTATCCAAAAGTGGTTGGTTAGCAATATCGCTCAAAAATTAGCGGTTGCTGACTCTGCAATTAACAGTGAGGAACCCTTTGTCACCCTAGGTTTAGATTCTGTGCAAGCGGTTAGATTATCTGCTGAGTTAGAAGACTATTTGGCGCTCAAGCTTTCTCCGACTATCATCTACGATTACCCAAACATTGCGAGTCTAGCTAATTATCTTAGTCAGCAAAGTTCTCCAGATTCGACAAGAAAAGGTTCTCCCGCTGATTTGCTTGCCAAATCACCACCAGAAACGCTATCAAACCAACAATTGCCTGTTAATGAGCCAATCGCTGTTGTGGGAATGGGCTGTCGTTTTCCTGGAGCCGCAAATCCTCAAGAGTTTTGGGACTTATTAAGTTCTGGGACTAATGCAATTCGTAAATGCGATCGCTGGGAGGGTAATGACTACGGTGGTTTTATTGAAGGGGTAGATCAGTTTGACCCTCAGTTTTTCGGAATTTCTCCCCGAGAAGCTCAGCGCATGGATCCTCAGCAAAGACTTCTGCTCGAAGTTAGCTGGGAAGCTTTGGAGAATGCAGCGATCGCTCCTGAGAGTTTAGCGAATAGCAAGACTGGTGTCTTTATTGGGGTTAGCAGTAATGACTATACCCAGCTTCAGTTTCATTATGGAACTGATTTTGATGCCTACGCAGGAACGGGGAATGCCCATAGTATTGTTGCCAATCGCTTGTCCTATCTACTCGATTTACGAGGACCTTCTTTAGCAGTTGATACAGCCTGTTCATCTTCGCTGGTTGCTGTTCATTTAGCCTGTCAGAGTCTGCGGAACCAAGAATGTAGGACTGCTCTGGTTGGCGGTGTAAACTTAATCCTCTCCCCAGAACTTACTCAAGCTTTTTCCTTGGCAGGGATGATGGCTGAGGATGGTCAGTGCAAAACTTTTGATGCCGATGCCGATGGTTATGTTCGTGGGGAAGGCTGTGGTGTAGTTGTCCTGAAGCCTTTATCGACAGCTATTAGTGATGGAGACAATGTTTTAGCTGTAATCAAAGGTTCTGCCACTAACCAAGATGGTCGGAGTAATGGGCTGACTGCCCCCAATGGTTTAGCGCAGAGAGAAGTAATTAGAGAGGCGATCGCCAATGCCAATCTTAAACCCCAAGACCTTAGCTACCTAGAAGCCCACGGAACAGGGACTAAACTAGGAGACCCGATTGAAGTTAGTTCTTTGAAAGCAGTGTTTGCAGACGTTAAGCCTGGCTCCAACGCTTGTTATCTTGCTTCCGTTAAAACTAATATTGGTCATTTAGAGGCTGCTGCGGGTATTGCAGGTTTAATTAAAACGGTTTTGTGTCTGCAAAATGAGACTATTCCACCTCACCTCAACTTTAAGAATTTAAATCCTCATATTGATTTTGCTGATTCACCTTTTCTGGTTCCAACCTCTGCTTATGCTTGGCAATCAAAGTTGAAACCGCGTTTTGCGGGAATTAGCTCTTTTGGCTTTGGAGGAACCAATGCCCATATAGTTGTTGGAGACTATTCTCTAGCTAATCTTGCTCTTGAGGATGAAGATTCTCGCTCTGGTGATTCCGTACAAGGGGGGAATTTATCTAGTAAGTCATGCCCGAAAACTCCTCAACTGTTGACCCTGTCGGCTAAGAGCAAGTCTGCTTTGCGAGCATTGGTTAGTCAATACCAACTTTATCTACAAACTAATGTTGATATTTCTCTCTCCGATCTATGCTTAACAACCAATACGGGGAGATCGCACTTTAATCATCGCTTAAGTGCGATCGCTAGTTCCTCTTCAGAACTACAAGAACAACTAAATAGTTATTTAGCTGGGGAATCGGCTGCGAGCTTGTCTGAAAATGTTGTTGAGACTAATTCCAAGGTTGCTTTTCTGTTTACAGGACAAGGATCTCAGTATGCAGGAATGGGGCAGCAACTCTATGAAAATCAACCGATTTTTCGCAAAGCTCTTGATCAGTGTGTGGAAATATTAGAGCCTCAGTTGGGAATAAATTTATTGGAAGTTATTTATCCTGAGCAAGATCAGATTGAGCAAGACCAGCCCACACAAAATCCGTTAACTGCCAACAACTCAAATAAGGGCGATTTAAACAATACTAAGTATACTCAGCCTGCTATTTTCGCTTTAGAGTATGCTCTATCACAAATGTGGCTTGATTGGGGAGTAGTTCCTCAGATTGTTATGGGGCATAGTGTTGGTGAATATGTTGCTGCTACTCTAGCTGGGGTGTTTACGCTCGAAGATGGTTTAAAGCTAATCGCCGAACGGGGTAAATTAATGCAAACCCTGCCCCAAGAGGGTTCGATGGTTGCCATTTTTGCAGATCACGCCACCGTTGCTAGTGTTGTTGATCACTATTCAGAAAAAGTAACTATTGCTGCGTTTAATGGGGAGCAGAATACAGTTATTTCTGGTGAGAATGAGGCGATCGCCGAAGTAGTTAGTAAGTTTGATAGTCAGGGCATCAAATCTAAACAACTCAATGTTTCCCATGCATTTCATTCCCCGTTAATGAAACCAATTTTGGAGCAATTTAGGCAGGTTGCGCAAACAATTAGTTATCATCCTCCCCAACTTAATTTGGTCTCCAACGTTACGGGTAAAATAATCGAGGCGGAAATAGCTACTGCTGAGTATTGGATCGATCATGTTCTCGCTCCAGTTCAGTTTGTGCAAGGAATTGAGCGTCTTAAACAGCAAGAATGTGATGTGTTTCTCGAAATTGGTGCCAAACCTATTTTATTGGGCATGGCTAGAAATATTTTAGAAATAGATCCTCGCCAAACTCTAAATAGGCAGGGAGTTAATCAGTTAAAACCACTTTGTTTACCTAGTCTTCGTTTGCGCAAGCCTGACTGGTCACAGGTTCTCAAAAGTCTGGCTAGCTTATATCTGCGTGGGCTAAAAATCAATTGGCAAAATTTTGCGAAAGGTTATCAGTTTGAAAAATTATTTCTGCCAACTTATCCTTTTCAGCGACAAAGTTACTGGTTAAGTTCCCAGCAAGCTGGTTCAGCAGTTACTAGTTTATCTAGTCGCTTGTCTGTTCCCTCAGCACCAAATCTTGATTACTATCAAATTCAGTGGCAAGAGCTTGATCCTGCTTTTGCAGAAACATTGGCTGGTAGATCTTCTGGAGTTGAGCAGCAGAAAAAATGGTTGATCCTAGCAGATAATCATGGCATTGGTCAGCAGATTGCTAATCAATTAGCCGAGCAGGGTCAGTCAACTATTTTGATCGAGTCTCGGTTAGTTTCTTCTGTAGCTGATTGGCGTCAACTCAAAGAATATCAACAACTAATTCACTCAAAACTTCAACTACAAGGAGTTATTTATCTTTGGGGCTTAGATGGTCTTGAGTCTGATCGGCTGGCTACTAGCTCGATTGAGCAGTATCAAGCAAGAAATTACTCGCTCATTCTCGATTTGCTGCAAACTCTTACTGGGCAATCTATTGCCGTCCCCATTTGGTTTGTGACCAGAGGCGCACAAAGGGTTAATCAAGAGCAGCTAACTGCCACTAGTTGGTTAAGCAATGCCTATTGGGGTCTAGGGAAAGTTATTGCGAGTGAACATCCTGAACTTTACGGCGGTATTTTGGATCTCGAATCAAATTCTGATTCTTTAGATCCTTTGGCGATCGCCAAAATAGTACAGGTATTAACCGATCAGAAATCTAATTCTCAAAATGAAGACTATTGGGCCATTAGGCAAAATCAAATCTTTGTTCCTCGTTTAACTACAGTTGATCCCCAGCAAGCTGTGGTTGCTCCAGCTCGGTCTTTAACCATTAGCGATCGCGGCTGTTATCTCATTACTGGAGGCACTGGGGCGTTGGGTCTGCAAATTGCTCAGTGGCTAGCTGACAAGGGAGCTAAAACCCTAGCCCTTATGAGTAGAAAGCAACCTCATCAAGCAACTCAACAAGTCATTAACAACTTAGAGAAGCAGGGTGTATCGGTGCAAACAGTTCAAGCTGATATTGCCGACTACGAAGCGGTTAAGACTGCTATTGCTCAGCTTGAGAATCAATTCTCTCTCAAAGGCATTATTCACGCTGCGGGAGTTTTAGCTGATGGACTATTGCAAAATCAGACTGTAGAAAGGTTTCAGCAAGTTTGTGCACCTAAAGTTAGTGGGGCGTGGAATCTGCATGAGTGCACTCAAAATCTGGAGCTTGATTTCTTTGTGCTCTTTTCTTCGGTTGCTTCTTTACTAGGGTCGCCTGGGCAGGGTAACTATGCTGCTGCCAATGCTAGTTTGGATGCGATCGCTGCTTATCGTCAGAGTCTTGGTTTACCTGCTCTGAGCATTAATTGGGGTGCTTGGGATGATGGTGGCATGGCAAAACAAAAAGACTTTAATCGTTCTGGAATAAACCTAATTAAACCAGCTCAAGGTCTAAATGCTCTAGATAATCTGTTGTCCGCTCCTTTGATTACTGGCAAGTTAGCGCAGGTGGGTGCGGCGTTAATAGATTGGGATAAGTTGAGTAAGATCTATCCCTATGTCGGTCATAGCAATTATTTTTCTGAACTGATTAAGCCAATAAGTAGTGAGCAGAATAGTTTAGATTCCCCAACATCACCAGCTATCTATCAAGAACTTCTAGCTGCCAGCACGGTAGAACTGCGAGAAACTTATTTAGCTAAATATTTGCAAGCTACTTTATCTACTATTTTGCAAATAAAGCCCGAAAATTTATCTCCTACTGACAATCTGATGGATGTGGGGATGGACTCTTTGATGTTGATGGAAACTATTAATCAAATCAAAGCAGATCTCGATTTGCTAATTTATCCGAGAGAGTTTTATGAACGACCAAGAATTAAGGCTTTAGCTACTTACTTAGCGATCGAATTTACTAGTATTCATAAACCGCAAGAAAGTATTGTAGCCGAGGCTAATCCCCTAACTTCAAACTCTTCAGTGCAGTATAGATCTCTGCTGACAAACTCTCAAATCGATCAGTCTCGCTTGCATCTTAGTCAATCTAATCAACCCAAAATTGAGCGCCCGATCGCCTTCATTCTTTCTAGTCCGCGTTCTGGTTCAACTCTTTTAAGGGTAATGTTGGCAGGTCATCCTGATTTAGTTGTGCCTCCCGAGTTACATCTTTTGCCTTTTGTTGACATGCAAAAGAGACAGCAGGAGTTAGACGATTCTTATCTTGGAGAAGGTTTGCAAAGAGCATTAATGGCATTAAAAAATATTGATGCCAATCAAAGTCAGCAGTTAGTTACTGAGTTAGTAAGTAGTAATACTTCGACTGCTGAAGTTTATAAACTGCTGCAACAATTAGCAGGAGATCGCTTCTTAATTGATAAATCGCCTACCTATGCCAGCGATATCAACAATCTGTTTGCTGCTGAAGAATTGTTCAGCAAAGCCAAGTATATCCATCTTGTGCGCCATCCCTATGCGGTGATTGAATCTTTTGCCAGGATGCGGATGGATAAGCTGTTAGGAGCAAGTAACTCCAGCCCTTATGCTTTAGCAGAAGATATTTGGTCAGCTAGCAACAACAATGTTCTTAGATTTGCTCAGACGATTAACCCCAATCAGTTGCTACTAGTTCATTATGAAGAACTAGTAGCCGAGCCAGAAAAAGTGATGCGCCAAGTGTGTGACTTTTTAGAGATTCCCTTTGCTGAGCAAGTTCTTAACCCTTATCAAGGCGATCGCATGACTGATGGGGTCAAAAATGCCTCGATCTCGATTGGGGATCCTAATTTTCTCAACCGTCAACAGATTGATCCAAAATTGGCAACCGCTTGGCAACAGATCAGCTTACCGAATCCCTTAGATTATTCAACTCAAGATGTTGCTGGCAAATTAAATTATGAATTGCCTCAAGAGGAAGAATTGACTTCCGAAATCGAGCACAAGATGGAAGAGATCCTCGTTAATATTCGGGGTTTACGAGTTTGTCTTTGCACTTGGGGACCAAAAGAAGGCCCCGTAATTCTCTGTCTTCATGGCATTCTCGAACAGGGTGCTGCTTGGTCAGAAGTAGCTATTCGCTTAGCCCAAAAAGGTTATCGGGTTATTGCTCCAGATTTACGAGGACATGGTAAAAGCGATCGCGTTGGCAAGGGTGGCTCCTATAATTTGTTAGATTTCTTAGGAGATATTGATGCGATCGTCGAAGTGCTTGCGGGGAAAGCTTTTACTTTAGTTGGTCATTCTCTTGGCTCGGTTGTGGCAGCAATTTTTGCTAGCGTGCGCCCTCAGCTAGTTAAAAACCTAGTTCTGATCGAAACTATTTTACCCACCGATACCAAAGATGAAAATACTGCCGAACAGCTAGCAACTCAGTTAGATTATTTGGCAACTCCCCCCGAGCATCCTGTTTTTGAAGATGTTGAATCTGCTGCTGAGCGCCTCTGTCAGACGACCCCAGCTCTTTCCAAATCGGTAGCAATGATGCTTGCGGGCAGAATTACCGAACCCTGTGACGGCGGAGTGAGATGGCGCTGGGAGCCGCTATTGAGAAATCGGGCTGGTATTGGCTTTAATGGTATCGGGCGATCGCGTTATCTGGGCTTACTTAAACGAATCAAAGCGCCAATTACCTTAGTTTATGGTGATAACAGCAACTTTAATCGTCATGAAGATCTCAGCGAACAACAATCGGCAATGCCCAAAGCCGAAAAAGTAGTACTCACTGGTGGGCATAACCTCCCTCTTGAGGCACCCTTGGGTCTTGCCAAGATAATTGGTAGTGCCGTTGCTCTGACGAATAAACTTATTCCTTAAATCGATATTTGTGGCTATGATTTTTGCCACTAAAACTAGATCTAAGTGTTTATTAATAAACACTTTATAGTACTGAGACAAGAAAAATTTTCTTTGCTAAATTTGCTGAATACTAGGCTATTTTTTTAGAAAAGATTTTCTAATTGATTTTTGTATGTTAATTAATTAACAATAATTCTGGCTCATTTGAACATAGTTTGTAATTAGTGCCAGTGATTTAGATCACATTTTCTTTTAATTAAGAGGTAATCCTAAATCTAAAAAAAAATTTCTTGTAGATGTTATGTTTTTTGATCAATATGGGTAATTTTTAAATAGGAAAACAAATAAAGTTAACCATAAACCACATACACTTAACTTAAGGAAGACGATCAATGAATTCTATTTTTACTGCCAAATTATTACAAAATCTTCGCAACAAAAAAGCTAACAAAGGTTTCACTCTAATCGAGCTTTTAGTTGTAGTTATTATTATCGGTGTTCTTGCTGCTGTTGCTCTACCTAACCTTTTGGCTCAAGTTGGTAAAGCTCGTGAATCTGAAGGAAAAACTGCCGTTGGCTCAGTGAACCGTTCTCAGCAAGCTTTCCACTTTGAAAGACAAAGTTTTGCTGACACTACTACTGACATAGAAGCTACCGATAATCAGCTTGGTGTTGTTGTAAACCCTGATTTCTACGGTTTTGCTATCGCTTCTGCAGCAGATGGTCAATCGGCTACAGTAGCCGCAAACTCTCTTGATCCGGACAATAACGGAACTAGAGACTATGCAGGAGGCATTACTTTTAATGCTGGCTCCTATTCTACTATTCTCTGCCAATCTAACACTGTTGGCGGTGGTATTGTTATCGCTGATGTTGATGCCGCTACGGATGCTTGTGGTGCTAATGCAGCAGAGCTTGACTAATAATAAAAGACTTAACAACACCCTCTTGCTGTTGTTAGTTTGAGGAAATTAAAAACAGGCTAAACGGCCTGTTTTTAATTTCAAATCCACTTAAAATTTATCTAAAACTCACCCATAAGTTGAATATTTATCAATTCTAATAAGTGCGCAGCATTCGCAAAATTGTGAAGAATCAGATTACATATATTTTTTTAAATAAGTACCTAAAAATAATTAGAAATAAAGAACTAGGATTTACCCTTATTGAATTATTAGTTGTCGTAATTATTATTGGTTTATTATTGGCTGTCTCGCTACCTAATTTGATTAGCCAAGTTGGAAAAGCAAGGGAAACAGAAGCTAAAAATACTTTGGGTACCGTGGGTCGAGCGCAACAATTTTATCATCTAGAAAATAGTACTTTTGCTGCTAACTTCAATCAATTAGGACTTGGTGCAAGCCTTCCAGATCAGTTCTATAGTTATCCTAATGCTGATATTGCGACTGCTGCGATTGCTAAGCAGAGAGCAGTTCCTAGATCAGGAAATAATGATCGAGTTCGTAACTATGCAATTGGGGTCTATTTTGAGGCCGGCTCTTTTAATTTTAATTTATGTGAAGGAGAATTTATTGGTTCTACTGTAGAAGCGCCAACTCTCGCTACAGAAAGTTGTACAAATAATGGGGTAAAAATTCGATAATTAAGTCACTCTCTTCAAGCATTAATTATGTCTAAATCTTATAATTTTATTTTTAAATATTTTTTTATTTTACTTAGTGGCTTCAGCGCCTATAGCCTACAGCTTAATCTGTTAAATAAGCAAAGTAAAGTAAGTAACGATCAGTTTTTTATTCAGCAAGAAAAACAATTAATTGCCAAAAGTACCCTTCAGAAGAAAATGCCGAGCTTTGGTTTAAATAACCTAATAGCTGACTGGAATTTCTTGCAATATATTCAATATCTTGGTGATACAGAAGCTCGTGAAGTAACAGGTTATTCAGCTATAACTAATTATTTTGAAACTATCGTTAATAAAGATCCTAAATTTGTTGATGCTCACTTATCTATGTCTACAAGTAATTCAATTTTTGCAGGCAAGCCAACCAAGACAGTAGAACTTTTGGAAAAGTCTTTGGAGTCAATTACTCCTTCTTCATCGACCTATCCTTTTTTTCTCTGGAGCTATAAAGCCACCGATGAAGTTCTTTTTCTAGGTGATTTTGAGGCAGCTAAAAAATCTTATCGAACCGCAGCTGAATGGTCGAAGCTTAGCAATGTAGAGGGAAAAGAAACCATAGCAAATCGATTTTTAGATACGGTTGCATTCTTAGATACTGATCCAGACAGCGCTTCTGCACAAATATCGGCTTGGACACTTGTTTTATCGAGTAGCAGCGATCAAAACGTAAGAAAACATGCTCTCCAAAAAATAGAAAAACTAGGTGGCATTATCACTAGAAAACCTAACGGAACATTTGAGATTAAACCACCAAAAAAAGTTTAAACAAGTTAGTTATGTCACCTAATTTTAATTAGGAATAGAATCAAGTTTAAATTGATTAATAGTAGGATGCCTTACCTCTAAATTCTCAACATGTATCTTATGAATTAAATTTTCTAATGGTTTTACTTCTCGAAAATAATTTTCAAATAAATTCAATTTTTTTACTAAAATATAGTTGTTTATTTCTGTCGGCAAGATAAATAATCCTGCCGAACTAATTTCTTCATTTCTATATATGAGTCTTATGGCTTTTCTATCAGCAGAAGTAAATTTAACCTGGATCGTTGTAAGCCAATTTTTAAGCTTGCGATTGTTTTTTGTTAGGCTATCTAATTTCGCTTTCTCTAGACTAGATAAATTAGATGCAGCATCGCTATTTAGATACTCTGCTAAATATTTGTCTGGATTTAACCAGGCTTTTAGTAGTAAATGGGTATTGAGTTTTTCCTTCAATTTGCTTCTAATAACTTCATCATTATTCTTGAGTATATCCAGAGCCTTTTGAGGATTTTTTTCTGCCACTAACAAAGCTTGAATAATTGGTCTTAATCTTTTCTTCTCGACATTATCTAACTCTAAATTATCATTCCACCATTCCAAGATTATTTTTTTTTCATAAACATCATTGTAGTTATTAATGCCTTTGTAGTTAGTTGTTTCTAGTTTTAAGTTATCAAGTAACTGATCTAGAAACCCTATAGTTTTTTGATAAACAGCATCTTTAATAGCGGCAAATATAGGTTGCTCCCATAAACTAGATGTTAAGAATTCAGGGTTGATTAAACCCTGGAGAGCAAAAGCGGTAATTGCTTTTTCTAGTTGATTTATTTTTAGATATTCTGCTCCCAACAGATAATGAGTGTACAATCGGCTTCTAGGTAATATTTGGATAGCTCTGCGAAAATATTTAAGTGATTGGATGCTGTTTTTTTGATCTCGATACATCATCCCTAACATTTGCGTAAAATATGGGTCTGTTGGCGCAGCCATAACTGCTTGTTTGAAGTGATTTAAACTAACATCTGTCAGATCTTGATAGAGATCCTGCTCTTGAATGGATTTTCTGATATAAAAAGTTCTGATCCCAGCGATCGCGTTGTAGCTTGGATCCCATTCTACTAAGTTTGCTGCTTGTGCAATTTTTTCATATCCATTGTTAATTTTGGCTGCCAAGAAATCCTGGTTAGCATTTTTAGCAAGTCGCATCGCCAGGGTTTGTGGAATCCAAAGTAATAAGGTACTAACTAGAAATGCAATTGTCGCTAAACTTACTATTCTGCGGCTAGAATTATTGATAGAGTCGATCTGAATTAGCTTTGCTTGATCTGCCAAAGCAATTATCAACACAATTAAAATTACCAAATGAGTACTCAGTGAAATATTTTCTAGTTGGTAATCCGTTAACGTTGCAACGCTATAAGCCAGAAAACTGCCCCCGATTCCAGCAAGTAAATATCGATGCTCGGGTCTTGATATTCGGGAAGATAAAAGAAATCCGAGGCGGAGAAAACAAAAAACTAGAAATAGATAAGCACTAAATCCAACTAATCCTAATTCACCCAAAATTTGCAAGGGCGTATTATGCAGTTGTTGGACATTTTCAAACCCAGTGCCAGTTTCTATGGGTCGATAGAGATTATAAACCCGAGACATGTTACCCGCACCGACCCCAAATATAGGTTTGTCTTTTAGAATGTTGCTAGCTGCCTCGATCATCAACAGACGATCCTTAGTTTGTCCATCAATTTTTAGGCTTATTCCTGGCGTATCGTTGCCAAAACCATTAACTTTGACAATTCTTTGCACTCTCGGATTA
>CALKUU010000231.1 GCA_937996665.1 uncultured Xenococcaceae cyanobacterium
TAAACTTGATTGAATTTAGCAAATACAATTATTGGTCAAATTTCAACTGTAAACCTTTAAAAATCAATTCGACTTAACTCTCTAACTATCTGGTTCCAACAACATGAATTTTTTTTCCGAACAGAATAACAGAAATATTCATTGGCAAAATTCGGAAAATATATTATGTAAATCTGCTTCAGGCAATTCAACATCTCCAATTACATCATTGGTTGCTCAATCTGAAGAAGCGATCGCCGTCCTTGATCAGAATTTATGTTACTTATCAGTTAGCTCAAAGTGGCTCAAAGACTACAACTTAGAACTTACAGAAGTTATTGACCATAGTCATTTAGAAGTTGTCACTACCAATTTTCATCAAGATCAGAGCATTTACCAAGATTCACTCGAACAGGGCAAATGCCAACAGACAGAGCAGATAAGAATAGATCGCCACGGGGTTGTCAAAAGATTCCAATTAAATATTTATCCTTGGAAAAATTCTCAAGATCAAATCATCGGTCTAATTATTATTAGTAACCTTTTGGCTACTGAGCTATCATTGGAACCATTTTTTGATATTTCCTTGGATATGCTCTGTCTTTTTGATACCAATGGTCACTTCAAGAAGGTTAATTCAGCTTTTGTCAAAAACTTAGGTTACGAATCTTCTGCTGCGATTATTAATCAACCTCTTCTCAATTTTGTGCATCCAGAAGATCGAGATTTAACGATCGCCGAACTGAAAAAATTACAAAGAGGAATCGCCTCGATTAAATTTGAAAATCGTTTGTGCGCTCAAGATGGTTCCTATCTTAGATTGCAATGGGTATCTGCCCCACCTCAAAAAAATTTAAACTTAATCTACTCTATTGCCAGAGATGTGACCAAAGCCTACGATTTACAACAACAACTTCTCTGGCAATCAAAACACGATCATTTAACAGGGTTACTTAATCGTCGTGAATTTGAACAACAAATTTCTGAAGTAATTGATTCTGCTTGCCTCTACCAACAAAATCATACTTTTTGCTATTTAGATCTTGATCGTTTCAAAGTAATTAACGATATTTGTGGTCATATCGTTGGCGATGAACTATTACGTCAATTAGCTGCTCTCTTATCGCAAACTATTAGATCTGAAGATACATTGTTCCGATTAGGAGGAGACGACTTTGGGATCTTGCTTAAAAATTGCTCAATTCAACAAGCAGAAGAGCTTGCTCACCAAATTAGAGAAGCAATTAAAAGTTTCTCTTTTCACTGGCGGACTAAAAAGTTTGTTTTAAGTGCCAGTTTTGGCTTAGTAGCGATCGATCAACACAGTCAGGATTTTAGTTATTTATTAAATGCTGCCGATACCGCTTGTCATGCAGCTAAACAACAGGGAAGAAATTGGGTCAGAATCTATGATCCAGATGATCAAGAGTTGATAAAACAACGAGATGAAAAAAACTGGATCTCGAAGCTATATCTTGCCCTAGCCGAAAATCACTTTCGCTTATATTGCCAAAAAATCACCCCGTTGCAAGATGGAGAAGGCTCCAACCATTACGAAATTTTGTTGCGTCTGTCAGACCCAGAAAAGGGTTTAATCTCCCCTATGGAGTTCATTCCTGCCGCCGAGCGCTATGATTTGATGCCAAGTATAGATCGCTGGGTAATTAGTACCTTTTTCAATAGCTATGGAGATCATTTACGGACAGCTCCACTTTGCGAAGAAGTTGTTTATACGATCAATTTGTCTGGGGCTAGTATTAATAATGAACAATTTTTTGAATTTCTAAAACAGCAATTTACTCTTCATCAAATTTCACCTGAAAAAATCTGCTTCGAAATAACGGAAACAATGGCGATCGCTAATTTAGAGAAAGCCGCCCAACTAATTGCTGATCTAAAAACATTGGGCTGTTCTTTTGCGCTTGATGATTTTGGCAGCGGCATGAGTTCTCTCACGTATCTGAAAACTTTACCTGTAGACTATCTAAAAATTGACGGTAATTTTGTCAAAAATATTGTTAACGATCCGATTGATAAAGCGACAGTTGAATGCTTTAAACAGATTGGCGAGATTATGAATATTCAAACAATCGCCGAGTTTGTAGAAAATGATGATATTGCCCTGGAATTAAAAGAAATCGGGATTAATTATGCTCAGGGTTATGGCATCGACAGACCAGCACCACTTATGTTTGCTTCTCCCGTTATTGCAGCTCAGCTTTAGTTTTGATGATGATTAACTGAATTAATTTAAGTAGCATCAAGCTTTCTCTTACTAGCTTGAATCTGTTGAAAAAAGTAACCAATTAAATATAGAGAGCCGCAAAAGACAACTGTATTGTTGTTCTTGGTTTGATCTCTACTCTCTTGATCGCTATTTTCTTGATAGATTTGCTCCAAAGCCTCAAAAAGATCTGGTTTTGTTTCACAACTTGCCAAGTCAGGACATACTGTTATGGCCAGCTCGGCTAATTCTTCTGGTTGAGCTGTGCTATGCCCAGAAACAGGAACCAAATATAGTTGGTCTTGGGGACGCAAGAGAGCTTGGAAAATATCTTGATGGTCTTTTGTTGACAGCATTCCCATCAGCCAAATAATGGGCGAATCTAGACTATCAACATATTGACGTAGAAATTTAGCTGCTGCGGGATTATGGGCGCCATCAATTAAGAGTTGACGATTTTTCCAGTTAAACCATTGTAGACGACCAGACCACCTGGCTTTTGCCATACCAATAACTATT
Source organism: uncultured Xenococcaceae cyanobacterium (assembly GCA_937996665.1). Lineage (GTDB taxonomy): Bacteria > Cyanobacteriota > Cyanobacteriia > Cyanobacteriales > Xenococcaceae > Hyella. Next base: position 2,723 of record CALKUU010000231.1, read on the forward strand.
GATTGGGGGTCGATTTGCCAGCCATTTTGGATTAAAACTTCTAGAGTTGCGATCGCGATCGCCGAGTTATTAAGTTGCATTTCTCCCAATAAGGGCAAGGGATATTCTAAATCCTGATATTTTGCCCATCTTGGTACATTGATAGCTTGAAAATTATCAGCAGAAATTTCAGCACTAGGGATTTCTATTGCAGGTTCAACCCAAACAGTTTTGCAGTTTAAGTCGGCTACTTTGTTTCGAACTACATCAAGCGCTTCAGTTGGTAGAGAATTACTTATTATGGCAGAACAGTCAGCTTTAAGAACACCTGCTTTTTCACCAGCGATGTCGGCTAAAGTGGGGCCTAAACGTTGCCAATGTTCTTTGCTAAGGGAGACGATAATACTAGCTAAAGGGCGATCGCAAACATTGGTTGCATCTAACCGACCGCCTAAACCTACTTCCATAATGGCAAGATCGACTTTAGCTTGGGCAAAATATAGCCAAGCTGCTGCGGTAATAATCTCAAATTGAGTAGGAGTTTGCTCAATTTTTAGAGCTGTTGTGGTAACCGTTTCCAATATTTCAATTAAAGCTTTTTCTGAAATTGGTTGCTCGTTGAGGGCAATTCTTTCTGTCCAACTTACTAAATGGGGTGAAGTGTAGCGCCCAACCTGATATCCTGCCTCGGTTAATACTGCGGATAAGTAAGCACATACAGATCCTTTGCCGTTAGTGCCCGCCACATGGATAATGGGCACTTGCTCCTGCGGATTGCCCAGGTCTTTCAGCAATTGTTTAATTCTCCTTAGACCTAAATTAATGCCAAAACGTTGAAAAGGTTTTAATAGTGAGTCAATAGCTTTTGACATAACTTCTTTGTTTTAGGACTTAATAAATTATGAGATAACTTTACGAGCAGAATAAAAGTCTTTCCTTAACTGCATTGCTCTAACCTCAATACTTAGGATAATCACTTATCTAAAAAAGTACTGATCCAATCTGAAGAGAGTGTGACTACAAAAGTACATTATGACCAAAGAAAGAAATATATAAATTTTTGGAATAATCTCTTATGCAACAAAATTGTTGTGTTAGCATAAGGAAACTTTAAAAAACAATATGAAGAGCCCTAGCAATGTGCAGTAATCCATTCGTTAAAGACAAAATATGTCGTTACCAAACTTTGATGTCAACGGAAATCTACCAGCAGGAATTCATAATTTGACTTGGGAAGAAGTTAAGGAAAAGCTAGCTTTTAACCCTCGCCGTCAAGAACTACTCACAGGGCTAATGCGTGCTTGTAAAATTCTGAAACAGGCTGGATGTAGCAAAATTTATATTGATGGTAGTTATGCTACCAATAAAGAATTCCCTGGCGACTTTGATGTTTGCTGGAAAAAAGACGGTGTAGACTTAAAACTTTTGCAGGAATTAGATCCAGTCCTGCTAGATTTTAGTCAGAAGCGTGCCAAGCAAAAAGCCAAATATGGAGGAGAGCTTTTTATTGCAGACTTCATAGCAGATGCTCAAGGTCGGACATTTCTCGAATTTTTTCAAAAAGATCGTAATGGAAACACCAAGGGAATTGTGGAGGTACACCTCTAAATAAAACCTATTTGTATGTAAATATGATTTTAAATGAACGCCAATATGGAATTACCAAAACAAAGGTAAAAGAGTTTGAGCAAGCTATTTTTAAATTGAACAATAGCCCCAAACCGACAGACATCAACGACCAAATATATCTTCAAGCAAATCTTGATGCTTTAAATAGTCAACTG
>CALKUU010000232.1 GCA_937996665.1 uncultured Xenococcaceae cyanobacterium
TTTTGACTCCGATAATCCAGGAGTCATGAGTGAAAACCGTCAGATATTTGAAAAGTCTCTAAAAACTGCTGATGTTACTTTCCAAAACCTAGATTCTTCGGAAATTAGTTTAACGGATGTCTCTCACTACTTCGATTCTGATCCTACTAAAATAGTTGCTAGCTTGCGTGATGATGGCAAAAAGCCCACTGCTTTCATTGCTGATACAACCACAGCCAATGCTCAAATTCGCACGCTCTCGGAAACTGTCCGCTTAGATGCTCGTACCAAATTGCTTAACCCCAAATGGTATGAAGGCATGTTGAGCCACGGTTACGAAGGTGTTCGGGAACTCTCCAAGCGATTAGTTAATACTATGGGTTGGAGTGCCACCGCTGATGCAGTTGACAACTGGGTTTATGAAGATGTTAATACCACCTTTATTGACGATCCTGAAATGTGCAAACGTCTGATGGATATGAACCCTAATTCTTTCCGTAAGATAGTTGGCACTTTGTTGGAAGTTAATGGTCGTGGTTATTGGGAAACCAGCGAAGAAAATCTTGATAAACTCCGTGAGTTGTACCAAGAAGTCGAAGACAAGATTGAAGGAATTGACTAATAATTAGTTAGTAAACCTCTGTAATTATTAGAGAGACGTGAGCAAATCACGTCTCTATTTCTTATTGTCCAATTATTTATCAACAGTCCTTAAATTAATATCATGTATTAATTAACAACTCTAAATGTCAAATTAATTCTGGCGCCAATTTTCTTCGCAGTTTTAGGAATTTGATGTTTCCAATAATGTTGAGTTGTTCCTTTCATTATTAATAAACTACCGTGAGTCAAAGGGATTTCAACCCTTTCTAACTCCTTATTTGACTTATGCCTTAATTGAAAACGTCTAGTTTCACCAAAACTTACCGAGGCAATAACAGGATTAATTCCTAATTCTGGCTCATCATCGCTATGCCAAGAAACAGAATCTTTGCCATCACGATATAAATTTGCCAAAACACTATTAAAATTCAAGCCAATCTCTTTTTCAATTCTTTCTTTAATCAGAGTTAGTGTTGGTGTCCACTTCTGTGGACACATGCTATTCCCAGAATAGGTATAGGTTTTTCCTTCGTCCCCGTACCAAGCATTTAACCGAGGGATTCTAATTTCTCTACCAAAAACCCGAATCAAATCTTGTCGCCACTTAAGACTGCTATTTAATTGCTCAAACAAGCGATCGCTTTCACTGAAATCAAAAAATCTTGGATAAACAATAACTTCCCCATCCAATTTATTCTCGGTTGATTGTAACCTTATAGTCCTAGTAAGGTTATTGGTTATTTTATCCTCAAACAAATCAAGATCCAGTTGCTTCGCCATTTAACTTTGGAGGTTAATTAATAAATAGTGCTTTGCTTAAGCTACTGTAACCAAAATAGCTACATCAGTCGGTTGCTAAAATTCTCGTTTTTGGAGCGGAAAATAATCTTAATTGACTTCAGGTAGATGAAATAGCTAAAAATAAACTCAAAGCAAACATCTGCACATTTTTTTTGTAGCCTCAAGACAAAAAAATTTTTGATAACTTCCATTTTCATCTCTTTTCTACTGGAGCAAATAAAATTATTCCAAAAATATCTCTAGAAAAAGAGCCAGACAATACTTAAATTAAAGACAACGAAGAAGAGAAATCATCCAAAAAAGAATTCAGCAGGATCAGGCAACACTTTTAGAAAGAAAGTAGCCTGGGGAACTCGAATGGATAAAAATCTTAAAATAGCCAAGCCAAATTTAAACTTATCACCACGCCTGCAATACTATCGAATATTTCATACTCACATCAAGAACCTTAGTTTATAAGGAACCATTCAAATAAGTTTACACTTATGAAATTTTTAAATTACAACCTTCATTAAGGATTTATTTTTTAGCTATAGTAATTTAACTATAGTGCTAAGTATAAATGACTATACATCTTTGCACCTGTAAATATCCGACATAGGAAATTTACGCATTGAAGAAATTTATAAGACTTCATTAATTAACTAAATAACTAAGGAAAATACTTAATGGATACAACTCTCTTGCCAAACTTGATAGCGGGTGGCACATCTGGAATTCTAAATTTAAATATTGACGAAAACAGTACCTTAATTGCTGATTTCGATTCTAATCTTAGCGGAACCTCAACTTTTAGAATTGCGACAGCAGCAGATCAAACTTTTGCACAAGATTCAGAGTTTTTCACTATAAACGCTAGTACTGGCGTTTTAAGCTTCAACAATGCTCCTGACTTTGAGAACCCTCTCGACCAAGATGGAGACAATATCTACCAAGTAGATGTCTTAGTAACTAACGGAACAGAAAGCGTTATCGAAGTTATCGACGTTCAAGTTAATGATGTTGAAGAAGGTGGCTCTAATCCTCCAGCCGAACAACTAGAAATCATTGGCAATACTTTCCCTGCGATCGGCAATATCTCTATCGACGAAAATGAGACATTCGTACTCGATGTTGATACTAATGTCGACTCCAATCTTCTTCCTGGTGAAGTAATTACTTTCAGACTTCTTGAGTTTCCTGAAACTGCTGCTGAA
>CALKUU010000233.1 GCA_937996665.1 uncultured Xenococcaceae cyanobacterium
CGTTTATTGGGCTGACAATGAGGAATGGGTTATATCTCTAGTTCAGGTGGGATTAGGGGTAAGCATTATGCCGATATGGCAAGACTTACCAAATATTGTCTATGTGCCGATCGCTGATGCTAGTCTCAAGCGGACGATTGGGCTTAAATGGCGATCGCAGCAAGAATCTAAAGCGGTGGATTGGTTTCGTACTTTTGCAACTAGTCACGACTGGCAAGTTTGACGTCTACAACCAAAATAATTTATTCATCTTTGCTCAAAGTTAGAAGTTTGAATAAGAATATTCACTATTTTCAAGAAGAGATAATTGCAAATAGGGCGATCGCGACAGAGAAAGATTCAATTAATTAGAGATTGAAGAAGTAATAGAATCTAAGTATTTTTGTACCTAATTCGTCCATTGCTGCTAAATGTAAATCTTAAACTCAAAAACCCCTATAAGTAGATTCTTTAGAAGAGACTTGAGGATAATAGTATCGGGAAAAACCTTATAAAAAAATTTGGATGTCAATTAATCTAAACTCAAAATTTGCACAAGACATTAAACAAGGTTTACTAAATAAGCCCAAGCAATTACCTAGTAAGTACCTTTACAACGCCAAAGGAGATCAATTTTTTCAAGAAAAGATGGCATGTCCCGCTTACTATATTTCGAGGAACGAGTATCAAATAATTGTCGACTACAAAGAAAATCTCCGTAATATTTTTGGCAATGGAGTCGAGAGTTTTCAGTTGATTGACCTAGGAGCAGGAGACGGGTCTAAAACAAAAGTTCTATTAGAGCATTTTGTTGAGCAAAAAGAATCATTTACCTATTGCCCAATTGATATTTCCCAAAATAACCTGAGCCGATTAACCACTAAATTGAAGCAATGCTTTAATCAACTTGATATTCAAGCCTTTCAAGGTGACTATTTTAAGGCTTTAGCCAAAATTCCTACTTTAAAAACTGAACGTAAGGTAGTTTTATTTATGGGGAGTACTATTGGGAATTTCTCTAACGTTGACAGGGTTATTTTTTTAAAAGAACTAACCAAATATTTGCAACCAGAAGATATTCTCTTTACGGGATTTGATCTGAAGAAAGATCCACAAACAATTATCGATGCCTACACTTTAGAACTAAGTCAAAAACTTTGCCTCAATATCCTAGATCGAATCAATAAAGAACTTGACGGTAATTTTGATACTGAGAGCTTTTCCCATTATTTTACCTATAGCCCAGTAACAGGCTTAGGTGAGAGTTACTTATTGAGTAAGCAAGCTCAAACAGTAAAATTTTCTTGGTTAGAGCAGCCAATCCATTTTCATGACTGGGAACCAATCCAGATTAACTATCATCAGAAATTTGATGAAACTTCAATCGAAGAGTTGGCACAAAAAACAGGATTTGAAGTTATCAAAAACTTTTCAGATCGAGAAAATTATTTGTTGGATTCAGTTTGGCTATTTAATTAATGATTTCTGCCGATCGCTGATGCTAGTCTCAAGCGGACGATTGGGCTTAAATGGCGATCACAGCAGGAATCTAAGGCAGTGGATTGGTTTCGTACTTTTGCAACTAGTCACGATTGGCAAGTTTAGCCTCAACAACTTGAATAATCTATTCATCTTCCTAAAAGTTAAAAGATTCAATACCAATATTCACTACTAGAGAAAGAGCTAATTTCTGAAGCCATTAAATAAATCATTACTAAAGACTTGACAAAGTTTCTAATTCTTAAATTGCACTGAGCATAAGATATAAGCCAGTATCAATTTGGTTAAGCACTGAGAGAAAGATATAAGCTTGACATATTTAATTTTATACATAACATAAGTTTTTTTTATGCTAATATGTAATGGTTTAGACAAAAAAGTGGATAATTAATTTTTCTCAGAGCCTTTATATATTCTGAATTAGTGCAGCCAAGAACACCACTAAAGTTAAATAGAAGGATCTTTCTTATAGTTAAATATCCCTTTTGTCTAATCACTTCATTAACAGACACCTCAGGAGATAATTATTAATGTCAAAATCAACAAAAAAAAGCCCAGAAAACTGCGGGAACAGTTCTGAGCCTTTTTGTATGAAATTTCCATCAATTAATTCACACAATGGAGGAACTAACTGATGTTAAAACACAGTTGGAAAATCAATGTGCCTATAACTATTGTAGCCATCCTTGGCTTCGGTATTACAGGTTATGCTCTGACAAATCAGGATAACTGTAAGATTCGACTATTTTTAGAGTTGAAAAACTTTCTAAAAATAGAAACGGAAGTTAACAGAGCGCAGTGTAAATAATTTGGCTTTTTGAGCCAGCATTAGGTGAGGAGACTCACCTTTTTAGTCTCTAAGTGAGCTAGACAACTGACACTTTTTCAGTACTGAAATGGATTCATATTACAGCATATTTGAAAAATCACTCTGCGAAAAATGATAACTAGTATGCGCCCCATTGGGATACAAAAAAGTACAAATAACCAAAACGTAAGGATTGTAGGGAATAATTAAAGCCTAAAGTATTTGAAGACGCTGACCGCTCTTCATCTAATCAAAAATCTCAGACAAGTCCACAACTAGATTAGGCATAACATCCTCCCCTGAAAGTGTTTGCGGATTATCTAAGATTTCAGTGTTTTTTCCCTGACGATAAATTTCTACTTTTTTGGCATCAGGATTAATTAACCAACCCAACCTAACCCCACAGTTCATATATTCTCTTAGTTTTTTTTGTAAATCCTCAAAACTATCGGTAGGACTCATCAGCTCAAGGACAAAATCAGGATCTACAGGAGCATACTTTCTTCTCTGCTCCTTACTCAAACTATTCCAAGTTTCAATCTTTAGCCAACTAACATCAGGAGAACGCACAGCACCATTAGCTAGTTTAAATCCACCCGAAGAATCAAAAACCTTGCCTAATTTACTCTGTTTATTCCAAATTCCGATTTGAATTAAGAGATCAGAATTTCGCTCACTTGTTTGACTACCAGTAGGAGACATAGAAATTAAACGACCTTGACAATCAGTTTCAAAACGAGCATCAGGATTATCACGAGATAAAAGTTCTAAATCAAGATCGCTAATCTGATCCACTAGAGAAGAAAGATTCAATGTGAGTACTGTCATAGAATCATTTGTAGAGCTAATACGTTAATTTTAGCCTAGCTTTCAATAGCAAGAATTTACGGTAAGAATTTACTCCGCCGAAAAATGATAACTAGTATGCGCCCCGTTGGGGTACAAAAAGGTACAGATCACCGAAACATCAGGATTGTAGCGAATAATTAAATCTTGTAGACCAGCCTCTTTCCAATCACTGATCATATTGGGAATTAGACTCATTGGCTTATAGTTAATTTGCCAACCTTCGAGTTTGCTGCTGTTATCTTCTAACTGTCGCAGGACGACAACAGTTCCTTTTTCCTTAAAATCAGCATAGCCTTTTTTGGCGGCTGCAATAATTTGCGTAGAATTGGCTTCAAGAGCTTGAACTTGTGATTCTTTGGATTCGAGAGGTTCGGGCATATACTGAAAACTCTTAGTGAAAGTCAAGAGAGCTTTAACAGAGTAATTATAGAAGATATTTTCCGCAAAAAACTATGGATCCCAAAAGATATGCCCCAGCAACCCAACGTAATCGCCAAGTAATCTTAGAAATTCTCCAACAAAACCTACCCTCAACAGGCAACGTTTTAGAAGTTGCTAGTGGTACAGGGGAACATGCCGTTTTTTTTGCTGCCAACCTCCCCCATCTACACTGGTACCCTAGCGATCGCGACCCAGATCTTAGAGCCAGCATTAAAGCCTGGAGCAAAGAATACCCCAGCCCAAACTTACACCCACCTCTCAGCATTGATGTCACCATTCAACCCTGGCAAGCCGAAATAGAGCAAATTGCAATTAATGCGATCGCCAATATCAACATGATTCATATTTCACCCTGGTCTGCCTGTTTGAGCTTAATGGCAGGAGCAGGGCGAATTTTACCCCCAGGAGGAGTTTTGTATCTCTATGGTCCTTACCAAAAAGCAGGCAAGCACACAGCCCCCAGCAACGAAGCCTTTGATCGGTCTCTATGCGATCGCAACCCAGAGTGGGGAATAAGAAACCTCGAAGATGTAATCACCGCAGCAGCAGACAACCAACTAACCTTCCAGAAAGCGATCGCCATGCCAGCCAATAACTTTTCAGTCATTTTCACTAAAACTAGCTAAAAGTTAAAGTAAAAATTTATGCCTCCAGATCCTTGAGCATATGATAGGCAATCAAAAGCTGCGTCAAAGCCAGAGGATAACTTTGTAAACTTTCCCCTGTTGTGCCGATGACCTTGCCAATTTCCATATTGCCCTCCAGACTACAAAACTGACCCAAAGAAGGAACCTCATTACAAAAGATTTTTTCTAATTCCCGCACCTGCTCCGCAGTAGCATGTCCATCAATAGCCAACACATCCACAGGCTTGCCCATATCGCGAGCTAAGTCCAAGCGAATAGCTGAGCCAAGATGATTACCTTCGGCATTTAAAACCTCAGTAAAATCAGGGTGAGGAATTGTAGGACGCAAGATCAAGCTGACATTCAATAACAAATTATTTGCTTCGGATGCCTCATCAGGAGGATAGAAAGAAACAATCAAATCAGCCCATTGTCTTTGAGGTCGAATAAAGTTAGCAGAGTCAGACTCACGTTTGCGAAGTTGCTCCAAAACCTGCTCATCGGTATAACCTCGTTTACGGGTATCACGCTTAATTTTCCAGGAAGCGCGTAAAGACTCTGGAGGAGCCAAGTAAACTTTGATATCGTAGCTTTCCCTCATTTTGCGAGTGGAATACCCCAATAATCCTTCGACAACCACATACTTTTTAGGTTCGATGTATTCGGGAGGATCAAACATCCCAGTGGAGTGATTATAAATAGGTTTGAGAATCGACTTCCCTTGGCGAAGACGTTCGAGGTGTTGTTCGATGATATCAAGATAGTTGCAATCAGGATGTAATGCCGAAATCCCCATTTCTGCACGTTGAGTACGATCATAGCGATGATAGTCATCGGTACAAATAGCCGTCACATTTTCAGCACCAAAAACCTGAGCTAAACCCCTAGTAAGAGTAGTTTTCCCAGCAGCACTGTCACCCACAATCCCCAAAATTATAGGTTTCTCGGTCATAGTTTTTCCTTACTAAATAGATAAAATCATTTAATATATTATCAGTTCAGCTACCCTTCTCAACTCCTCGCAGCATAAGTTATTTGACCTTAGAGCGGGACTTGAACTTTTAGATTATCTCGGAAATTAAATAAGAGATTAGAACTTGAAACCCAGTTTTCCATTAATTCCTCGTACAGAATGATAGCCAGCACCAAAGAAAATGCGATCGCCAGGATAGATATGCGCACCTCCCGAAAAAGCAATTACATCATCACTTGAATACAAACCCAAACCGACATAAGGAGAAACAAGAGGAAAAGGAAAAAAGGTAAGAAAATCGCCGCCTGTTGCCCCTTCTTCGCCAACACCTACCTCAAGAGCAAAGCCAGACCATTTAGCCCCTACCGCATAACTAAAATCATTATCCCTAGCCCCAAGAGCACCCCAAACTTCAGGCAATAATTGACTAGAAGCAGGCGTTGCCATTCCCAAAGTCAAGACAGTGACAGCAACACTAGAAGTTGCGAGTAGGGATAAATTTTTGCGGAAATTCAACATAATGGAGATTCAGTTACTTAAAGATTAAGTGTGCAGAGTAAAACTGTGTCGATTGAATAGAATTTAGATTGACTAAAGTTTAGCTAACTAAACTTATTTCCCTATTCATCAAACTGAAACCTAACAAAAAAAATGGAAAGTGAGAAAAATTTGTAATTAATTTTTAAGGGGTAACACTCGCCTCTTCATTAAAACTGGCTTAAAAAATATGCTTTGACCCAAATAACCCTTTGCTGAAACAACCATCAAAGATGCATAATTAAAATCTTGGCAAAAAGTATGGAGCAAAAGCAACAATGGGAAGGTTAGCTTTATTAAGTGTTTCGGATAAACATGGCATTGTCGAATTAGCTCAAAAACTAGTTTCTGAATTTGACTTTGAAATTATTAGTAGCGGTGGTACAGCCAAAACTCTTCAAGAGGCAGGAATTGCTGTTACTAAAGTTAGTGAGTATACCAACTCTCCCGAAATTTTGGGAGGAAGGGTTAAAACCTTACATCCCCGTGTTCATGGAGGAATTCTAGCTAGAAAAAATTTACCTGAAGATCTTGCTGAATTAGAAGCTAATCAAATTCGTCCCTTCGATTTAGTCGTAGTTAATCTTTATCCTTTCGAAGAAACTATTGCCAAACCTGATGTCACTGTTGCTGAGGCGATCGAAAAGATCGATATTGGCGGTCCCACAATGATTAGGGCTGCTGCCAAAAATTTTGCAAACCTCACGGTACTATGCGATCCAAATTTGTATCCAGACTACTTGGCAGAATTAGCCAAGGGAGAATTAGCAATCGAGTTCAGACAAAAAATGGCAGGGATTGCCTTCAAAAGAACCTTTGCCTACGATCGCGCTATTTCCAGTTATTTTGCCAACTTAGAGAATCAGGCAACAGAGGAAGAACTACCCGAAATTTTTAGCATCGCTGGAGATAAAAAACAAAAACTACGCTACGGCGAAAACCCTCATCAACCTGCGGTTTGGTACACCACTAGCAATACCGGCTGGAGTTCTGCTAAGCAGCTCCAGGGCAAAGAGCTTAGCTATAACAATTTGGTCGATTTAGAAGCAGCCAGAAGAATTATTGCTGAATTCCCTACTGATGAGCCAGCAGCAGCAGTCCTCAAACATACAAATCCTTGCGGTGTAGCCGTATCATCGACCTTGGCAGAAGCTTACACCAGAGCTTTTAATGCAGATTCTGTTTCTGCTTTTGGCGGAATTGTTGTTCTCAACCAAACAATTGATGGGGAAACTGCCGAGGCTCTAACCAAGACATTTCTTGAATGCGTGGTTGCTCCTGGATGTAGCGAAGAAGCACAAGCAATTTTACAGAAGAAATCTAAGCTCAGAATCTTGATCTTGCCAGATTTGCAAACAGGAGAAAAAGAAACAATCAAAGCGATCGCTGGGGGTTTACTAATCCAAAAAAGTGATGATTTCCAAGAAGATCCTGACAACTGGGAAATCGTCACCGAAAAACAACCTAGCATTTCAGAAGTAGCCGAGATGCTTTTTGCCCAAAAAATAGTTAAGCACGTTAAATCCAACGCGATTATCATCACCAAAAATCGTACTACCCTCGGCATCGGCGCAGGACAAATGAATCGAGTTGGTTCAGTTAAAATTGCCCTCGAAGAAGCAGGAATAGAAGCTGAAGGAGCAATTTTAGCCAGTGACGGCTTTTTCCCCTTTGATGACTCAGTTCGGACAGCCGCCGCGGCAGGAATTAAGGCAATTATTCAGCCAGGAGGTTCCATAAGAGATAAAGATTCGATCGCCGCAGCAAATGAATTAGGCGTTGTGATGGTGATGAGCGGAACCAGACATTTCCTTCACTAGGAATCTTCATTAGGAATAAGGTTTCATTCAGTTAACCAGTCGATTAAGCCAATTAATTAGACTGGTTAATTATTTGCAAGCTGTCACAAAATTGAATCAAAAATAAAGATTCTGACTTGCCAGTGATCGTAGATACCAAGTCATGACAAAAGCCAATTCCACGATAATTCTGACAAAATTGAAGACTGCATCAGATTTCGGTTGTTTGTTAGTTTTTTCGATCTAGTTTTTCAAAACCATTTCTTTTCTCCATCTAACCTGATGATTAGTAATCTAGAGTCATATTTAATTAGTAATTAAATACAATTGTTTGCCTAGAATTTTCAAGAGAAAAATAGCAAGTTTTGATTTTATTGATATTGCTAACCTTATTTAAGGTTTGTAAACTATCAAATTCATCTTCTTACTTTTTCAGCGAAGAATGCTAGGATTACCGATGAGAATCAAGATTAATAGAACAGAACTTCAGTTGATAATGAGTCTTTAGCCTCAAGAATTGGTGATCTTCAACTCCAAAAATCTTAATCTCGCTACAAATTTTTTGGTCGAGGAGACAATTAGCTTTATGTCAATTTACGTAGGGAACTTATCCTATGAAGTTTCCCAGGAAGATTTGGGAGAGGTTTTTAGTGAGTATGGTAGTGTTCAGAGGATTTATATCCCCAAAGATCGTGAAACTGGTCGAGTAAGGGGTTTTGCATTTGTAGAAATGCAGGATGAATCGGACGAAGATAAGGCTATAGAAGCTTTGAATGGTACAACTTGGATGGATCGAGAACTTAAGGTTAACAAAGCTAAACCAAGAGAGTAAAATCAATCCTTTTTATAGAAAAAGTGATCATTATCGAAGCTTCTATTTTTCCACAGTTAATTAGAATGATATTTTTAGGTTACCAATCAAGTTAAACTTAACAGGTTGCCTTCAGATGCGTTTTGTTGTTTTAGAGAGGATATGATTAATGGCTAAACGAGTTAATGCCAAAAAAGAGAAAGCTAAACGCAATAAAATCAATGCCAGAAAATTTCGCAAATCTTCCAATAGCCGTTATGGCGGAAAAAGAAGGAATTACGGCAGAAATGACAAGAAAGAAGATGAAGAAACAAAAGAGAAGACTGATGATTCTTCTTCCTCTTCTGGTGCCACTGATAGCTAGCAATCAAAGTAGATCTATTTGTTTTGCTACTTGAAAGTTAAAGTATCTTTCCCTTCGATAATTAGAATACGTTTTCGAACTGACTAAACCTATCTAGGAAAATTTCACTTTTGCCTATTACGGGCAAAAACTGGCAAATTGTGTTTATCTCAAATCAAAAAAGACTCAGAATATTTCTGGGTCTTTTTTGCATTAAATAACCAAAAGTTAGGATTCACCAAAATTATTCCCAAAAAAGACGCTATCGAGCAAAAACACTAATGGCAATTTGGGACTCAAGCTTAGAGCTAACTTTTTCTCCTTGTTTGACAGAGTTAACTTTGCCACAAACAGCCGAGGTATAGCTAGATAAAGCACTCGCAGCCAGAGGAATATGACGATCGCTCACTACTAACCCCAAGGTTGGATCATAAGCCCGCCAGCCAGCCCCAGGTAAATAGACCTCAACCCAAGCGTGGAGATCTCGCGAACCTTGCTGCTGAGCATCTCCTTCTTGATAACCACTGACAAATCTCGCAGCAAGCCCCATCGTTCGACATACTTCCATAAAAAGCACGGCATAATCGCGACAAGACCCTTGGCGATCGCGCCAGGTTATTCCTGGAGGAAAAGGATCACCCGTTTCGCGAATGATATATTCGCAATCTTGATAAATACGTTGATTGAGATTAAATAAAAAGTCGAGAGTGCTGCCTTGAGTAGCAACCAAAATTTCTTGTCCCATTGCCAATACAGAACCATCGACAGCAAAACCATGAGGTCTCAGATAAGGTTTTAGTTGCAACAATAGCGAACTAGGATAATCAATCGGTAGAGCGATCGCCCAAGGCTCTAGCATATAGTCAAAGGGATTCTGGCGATTAGTTTCTACTTCTAATGTGGTTTGAATAGCTAAACTTTCCGTAGCTTCGGCAAACCAAAGTTTAATCAGATTATTACCATCTAAATCGACAAATTCAGAACTTCCTTGGCACAGAGGCAATACTGACCAAGAAAAACTATGTAGCTGAATCGAAGAATCAAGTCGAGGACAAAGTCTTAGCAGATGAGGACTGAGATAGACTGGTTGACTGTAGCTGTAGGTAGTCTGATGATTGATTTGATAAAGCATCTGGGGGATTGCCAAAAGCGAAGAAAGCCGTATGAATTTCGTTACCAATCTGGTTAAGAGAGCTTTGCATCTGCTCTAAAAATTCGTGTAAGCCAGATTGAATAATATCATTGATAGTTATATAGCCTAATTCAGAACTCAATCGCCCCAAAGAGCGCTCAGCACTATTGCACCAATTACCACTAGGAGTATTAGTTATCTCGTGAATACAGCGTCTAGACTCCCAAAGGCAAAAGTGAATTGATCGAGGAAAGGTACGATCTAAAATCAAGAACTCTGCCACACTACTAGGAGTAATATAGTGCCGACATTTTCGGTACATCTCGTAAGCACTAGCAGACCGCAACAAAGCCATCCACTGAATTTGATCTAGAGGAGTACCTACCCACTCGGCTGAAGGCAAAAGCAAAAAATACTTAACGTCCAAAATACGAGCAGTTTTATCCGCCCGCTCTAATAGACGTCCAATCTTACCAAAATGCCAACCCTCATTATGAGACATCGTTGCATCCATGACCCCAGCAAAACGATGACTAGCCATTTTTACCTTGGCAAATAATTTGGGAAGACCGCTAAAAGATTGATTTTTGGCAATCCCCTCGATGCTTAGATAAAAAGAATTAACTTCTTCCCACATTTCTGAAGAAATAACCTCGCGAATCGAACGAGCATTCTCCCGTGCCTTATACAAACAAGACAAAATCGAATTCTCATAAGTAAGATCGAAGCAAAGGAATTGAATGACATTGTCGCTATTAAAGAGATCGTAGCGCTGCTTAAACTCTTCCAAATCACCCGTTACCGAGATTAGAGGTTGCCACTGCGGAGAAACCCCAGCAGGTAAATCCAGCATCAAATTAAGATTTACATCAATAAAGCGAGCAACATTCTCCGCTCTTTCGATATAACGATTTAACCAGTAAATTGAATCTGCAACACGACTAAGCATCCTTCACACCTCATAATTTATCATTTATTCAAAACCCAAGTATCTTTACTACCCCCACCTTGGGAAGAATTGACAACTAAAGACCCTTTCTTGAGAGCTACTCTAGTCAAGCCGCCTGGATGAACATAAATTTCATCTCCCCGATGAAGAATATATGGGCGCAGATCGACGTGTCTACCTTCAATTTTGCCATCAACTAGAGTAGGTACACGGGATAGATTGAGAGTGGGCTGAGCGATAAAATTCCTGGGATTAGCGATTATTTTTTGAGCAAATTCCTCTCTTTCTGCCGCTGTGGACTTAATGCCAACTAACATGCCATAACCACCAGCCTCATCGGCAGACTTAACTACTAGTTTATCTAGGTTTTCGAGCACATACTTGCGATCGCTCTCTCGCCAACAAAGATAAGTAGGGACACTAGCTAAAATTGGCTCTTCTCCCAAATAATAGCGAATCATTTCTGGCACATAGGCATAGACAACCTTATCATCGGCAACCCCTGTTCCTGGAGCATTTGCCAAAGCCACTCTCCCTTCTTGATAAACTTTCATTAATCCCGGTACACCTAACAAGGAATCAGGATTGAAAGCTAAGGGATCTAAAAAGCGATCATCAATCCGACGATAGACAACATCAACTCGCTGTAGACCTCTAGTAGTTTTCATTTGGAGATAGCCATCAGCTACAACCAAGTCTCTACCTTCGACTAATTCCACTCCCATTTGTTGTGCCAAAAAGGAATGCTCGTAATAGGCAGAATTATAGATACCAGGAGTTAGTACGACTAAGGTTGGCTCTTGTATTTGAGATGGCGCCAAATTAAGTAAAGTTTCCAGAAGGTGACCAGGATAGTCATCTATCGGTTTAACCCTCATATCTTGGAAAATTTCGGGGAAAGTACTTTTCATGACCCGACGATTTTCTAAAACATAGGACACTCCTGAAGGCGATCGCAAATTATCCTCAAGAACATACCACTCGCCGTCACGATCTCGAACCAGGTCTGAGCCTGTAATGTGACACCAAACCCCTGCCGCGGGCTTGATCCCCAAGCAAGGTTTTAGGAAGCCTGAAGCTGTAACAATTACGTCTAAAGGAATTTTGCCATCCTTAATAATCTTCTGATCGTTATAAATATCACTCAGAAAAAAATTTAAGGCTTTGATTCTTTGTTTTAATCCTTGCTCCAACCTCTCCCACTCGTCGCCATCAATAATGCGAGGAATAATATCAAAAGGAAAGATCTTCTCTACTCCTTGGTTATCGCTATAAACATTAAAAGTAACTCCCAACTCAAAAAAAGCTATCTCCGCAGTTTGTCTTTGTTGTTCAATACGATCAATTCCTAGCTTGGTCATGTGATCGATCAAAGTTACAGAACGCGATCGCGGTTTTCCCCTCGCCACAAAAAGTTCATCATAAAAATCTTCTGGATCGTAAGCTTCAAATGGCATAAATCTAGTCTTTAGATAGACAAAAAGATCTAATCAATCAACCTTTTAAAGTTATCGATGTTTTCTCCCGTTAAATGTTCGGGATGAACTTTGTCACTTTACTTAATTTGTAATCTTAAATTTAGGTAATAATAATTCTCAAACAAATTACAACTTAGTCAATATAAATATCCTCTTCGGGATCAACAGATTCAGATTCCCATTCAATATCAGGCATAGACTCAAAAGCTCTACGGACAGACTCTTCCCATAACTTACGAATCTTGGCAATATAAGGCGCTCCAAGTCTTAATTCCAAAGTATTACACAACTCAAAACTATCAGTCCGATACATGACCAAATTGATTGGCGGGCCTACCGAAATGTTTGATTTCATCGTGGAATCTATTGATAACAAAGCACATTTTGCAGCGTCTTCCAGAGGAGTACGGTAGGTGATAGTGCGATCTATGATCGGTTTACCATATTTAGTTTCACCGATTTGTAAAAAGGGAGTTTCCTTCGTCGCTTGAATAAAATTTCCTTGAGGATAAATCAAATAGAGCTGAGGTTCCTCACCTTTGATCTGTCCTCCTAACAAAAAGTTACAACTATGATCAATGTTGTCTTTTTCTAACCAAGGGCGATCCATGGCTTGAATTTCTCTACTTTTACCGCCAATATAGGTAGCAATATCGTACATTGTGGGCAGGCTATGTAGATTTTTTTCTTCCTGATTTTTAATATCCCGATTGAGTCTAGCTAAAACACCTTGGGTTACAGAAAGACTCCCCGAAGCACAGATAATAATCGCTCTTTCCCCTGGCAAAGAAAGGTCAAATAGCTTTTTATAGCTAGAAATATAGTCTACTCCTGCATTAGTGCGAGAATCTCCCGCCATGACTATGCCAAATTGATTAATAATTCCCAAACAATAGGTCATTTTATGGTTACTGATTGTATTATCCCGCTTTATTATCCCCCCTGAGGGAAAGTGGAACTCATTGAACTAATTATTCGCGATCGCAACCATAACATCTATAGCAAAAGCCAGCAGGTTATGTTGACGCGATATCAGCTTATATTCCCCAATCATCAATAAACCATTAACAATCAATCAGTAATTAAATTGTTAACTACCGATCTCCAATCAGCACCTTCCAAAAACGAGACCTCAAATTAAATTACTTGAGCACATCCTTAAGCGCAGTACGAGCAGCAAGATGATTACGGGTTGATAGCAAAATATCTTTTTCTCTAGCTAAACGTAACTCCGTATCCTGCATCTCTAATAGTTCCTGCTGTTCAGATGCCACACCATAAAGATTGCTAGCAACCCAGAAAGATAAATCTCTAGGAAGATCTGGTAAATCATCAGGAAGCTCGATTTTTTGATTAGTCAACTTGCCAGACAAGCGAACAACATCTTTTAAAAGTTTTCCTACTTCGTCCGCCATAGACTGCAAATCTTTACTAGCAGGGTCATCTTCTATCCACTCCACTAAACCAACCAGATAAGGCTTTTCTCTGACATATTCCAAAACTCGAAAACGCTGTTGTCCTAGAGTTAACATCTTCAGGCGATCATCCTTTAGCTTCTGATAACGAACAATCTTGGCACAACAGCCATAACTAGCCCGCGACTTAGTAGCAGGATCGACACACAAAACACCAAAACAGCGATCGCTCTCTAGAATCGTATTCATCATAATGCGATAACGAAACTCGAAAATATGCAAAGGCAAAGGACGAGTAGGAAACAAAACCAATTCGGGGAGCGGAAACAAGGGCAATTCTCTAACGGCGATCGAAGAAGATGTCATCTTACAAGAGGAGTTAACTAAAAGTTCGTCTTAAGTGCTTCCCTCCTAATGTAACGGATTTTGCCAAAGGAAAAAATCCAATGATTTTCTTTTT